>NZ_JANMZA010000676.1:0-9960 GCF_031382685.1 Chamaesiphon sp. OTE_8_metabat_110
AGCCGTAGAACCGATCGGGCAAGGTGGATTCGGGCGGACATTTAAAGCGATCGATGAAGATAAGCCATCAAAACCTTTTTGTGTTATCAAGCAATTTTTCCCGCAGGTGGAAGGGACTACAGCAACTCAAAAAGCTGGAGAATTGTTTACACAAGAAGCTAGCGCCTTAGAGCAGTTAGATTATCCCAACATTCCCAAGTTACTTGCCTACTTTATCACCGCAGATGGTCGTCAATATTTAGTTCAAGAATTTATCGACGGTCGAAATCTGAAACTTGAGTTAGCAAGTCAGGGTACTTTTTCAGCTACCCAGATTCGAGAATTATTAAAATCGATTTTACCGACACTTAATTATCTCCATCAGTTAGGATTTATTCATCGAGATATCAAACCAGAAAATATCATCCGCCGCACTGATAACAGTCAGCTATATCTAGTTGACTTTGGGGCTGCGAAAACTAATGCAGTCACTGGTGCCGATCGGAAATCGCAACTCCAAGGTACGACGATCGGCACACCCGAGTTTATGGCTCCCGAACAAGGCTGGGGACGAGCTTTCGCGTCTAGCGATCTCTATAGCCTAGGGGTGACTTGTATCAATCTATGGACGGGAGTTTCACCATTTAATCTCTTCGATGACGATCGCAGTCAATGGAACTGGCAGGATAAAATTGCTGTGGCGATCGATCCGCAATTAGCTATAATTATCGATAAATTAATTCAACCGCGACCGATCGATCGCTATCCAACCGCACAAGCGGTAATCGATGAATTAGTAGATAGAAACGTTGCTAATTTACCAGTTCAAAATAACGATCTACCCGAACCTAAAATCCTAGAGAATACCGCTGCACTTCCAACACGCGTCGCACCTTCACCCACTCCAGCTAGTAGCATTAAACAGTTCGATCTGGGTTTACTAAATGAGCTAGGCATACCACCCCAACCGATCTCCAACTCATCGATCCAACCGACGGCTAACTGGACGTGTGACTATACTTTTACCTGGCATAGTAAACCAATTAATGCCATTGAGATCTTTACTAATGGTCAGTATTTAATTAGTGGTGATGATGGGGGTACTGTAGCAGTTTGGAACCTCACCATGCCACAACAACCGATCGCTACCTATTGTACCAACAATGCGATTTATGCCGTAGCTGCTAGTCCCAATTACAGCCAAATGGCCAGCGGCGACAAAAATCGCCGCGTCCAACTGCGCCGCAAAGAGTCAATTATCAACTCACTTCAAGAATTACACGCGGATTTTAGCAGTGTCGATAGCCATCATGGCTTTGTCTACAGCGTGCAGTTTAGTCCCGATGGTAAAATCTTAGCAAGCAGTAGTGCAGATCGGCGAATTCGGCTGTGGAATACCGATACAGGTAAAATTAGCTATACTCTCGACGGACATCAAGAGTCGGTAATGGCACTGGCTTTTATGCCCAATGGTAAAATCTTAGCTAGCGCTGGAGCCGATCGCACGATTCGATTTTGGGATGTCGAGCGCAAACAATTACTCAAGACAATTGAGGCTCACTCTCACACCATTCATGCGCTGGCAATTAGTCGCAATGGGAGTTTGATTGTGACGGGTAGTACCGATCGTACCGTCCAGGTGCGCCAACTGGGAACATCAGCACACCAGACATTAGAGGGGCATCAAGATGGCGTTCTCACCGTTGCCATCAGTCCCGATAACCAAACGATCGCTTCTGGCTCGATGGATGGGATGGTGTGCCTCTGGGATGCCAATACTAAGCAATTAATTCAGAGTTTCCAGGCTCATCAAAGTGCCGTCAGATCGATCGGGTTTCAGATAAACAGCAAGTTCTTGATTACCGCTAGTTGGGATCGGACGATTAAAATTTGGCGATCCGATCGAGCATGAAATATCTCTCTAACATTTAGTAGTGGGGAAATTCATCAAGCGGTATCTGCTAGGGCAGAGGCTTCGCCAACGCAGCCGGGAGGTTCCCTTTCTTGTCTTGACGCGCTTAACTTGGAGGGAACCTCCTGTCTTACCGCCCTTAACCTGGAAGGATACACCTCCAGAACGGGGCGGCGCAAAGCGCACGTCGCTGACGCACACAAACGGGAGGGAACCTCCCGGATTATGCGAGACAAGACAGCGGCGGTTTTATTCGGAGGGAACCCGAATAAAGAAACCGACAAGATATTTCCCCTACTAACGATCGTTGCTAATTACCTAGACTGTTTTGGAAATCGATACTTTTTCACCAGTACCGCGACCATTTTTATCATTACTTGTCGAACGTGGTTGAATCACCCCAAAGCCACCGTGATTGCGCCGATAAACAACATTCACTTCACCAGTCTCTGCGCTTCGATACATATAAAAATCGTGATCGACCAATTGTAACTGTGACAGAGCTTCCTCGATCGTCAATGCCGACATCGCAAAATATTTAGTCCGCACCACTTCTGCGGGTAAAGTCGCAGCGCGATTGTCGGTGAGGTTATAATCTAATAGCTCTAAATCTAATTCTTCTCCCAAATTTTCGGCTGGATCTGTCCGATCTTTTTTAGTAAAGTTACGCTCTTTATACTTGCGTAATTGGCGAGAAATTTTGTCGGCAACTAAATCGATACTTGCGTATAAATGTTCGCTGGCTTCTTCGGCGCGGATCGTTGCCCCGTTCGCATAAATTGTGACTTCAGCCACCTGTGCGGACGCAATGCGAGGATTTTTAGCAACTGATAAATTTACATCCACCCCGGTGGTGATATTTTCAAAATGGCTGACCGCCTTTTCGATTTTTTGATTGACATAATCGCGGATGGCATCGGTAATTTCGATGTTCTTACTCTGGAGCACAAGCTTCATAAGCATCTCCCACTGGATATGATATTGGGTTTAAGGTTGAGATAGGCAGAAAAATTGTGGAAACTAGTGTTTCCTCTGTAGCGAATTTTACTTACTAAGCTGATAAAATTGCCGACTCCGATCGAGAGTGGGTTTTCAGCTTTAGGATCGCGATTATCCAACTAGGGATAATATAACTACCTCACCTTTTTTGTGACTAACTATACACTAGCATTTATAATCTATTTGCAACATTGTTTAGCGTGTCTGGTTAAAAGACTTTGCAATTTGTGACATTCATTTACATCACAGATGGGAGATGGGAGATGGTAGAAGGTAAGAGGTGGTAAAAGGTAGGAATATTAGGACGCTTGCGTCTTCCCAACTCCCAACTCCCAACTCCCAACTCCCAACTCCCAACTCCCAACTCCCTATCCCCTTCCCCCTATGAATACCGTAACAATTCGCGTACCTGCTACCACTGCTAATCTGGGCGCGGGATTTGACTGTATTGGTGCGGCATTGAGCTTGTACAATCAGTTTACTTGGACAAAGATCGAGACGGAAACTTTGACGATCGCGGTACAAGGACTCGAAGCCGCTAGAGTCAATACTGATGCCAATAACCTTGCCTATCAAGCTTTTCTCAAATTGTACGATCGGATCGATCGTACGCCGCCAGTGATTCAGCTCGAAATTAAGCTAGGTGTCCCACTAGCAAGGGGTTTGGGTAGCTCGGCGACCGCGATCGTCGGTGGCTTACTCGGTGCCAATGTGCTGGCAGGAAACCCGCTCTCACCCGCAGAACTCATGCAACTGGCGATCGAGATGGAAGGACATCCCGACAATGTAGTGCCCGCGCTGATTGGCGGTTGTCAACTCGCCGCGACTGCCGCAAGTGGGTGGGCGATCGCGGATATTCCCTGGCATAATACGATCGTGCCGATAGTCGCGATTCCCAGTTTTGAACTCTCTACATCTGAGGCGCGGAGCGTGTTGCCCAATGAATACAGCCGTGCCGATGCGATTTTTAACACGGCTCATCTAGGCTTGATGTTACGCGGATTGGAGACGGGTAATCCCCAATGGCTAGCTGCGGCATTAACCGATCGCATCCACCAACCTTACCGCCAAAAACTAATTCCTGGCTATCCCGACGTAGAACGAGCTGTAATCGCCGCTGGGGGCTATGGCATGGTAATTAGCGGTGCGGGGCCGACTTTACTCGCTTTGAGCGGTTCAGACAGAGCTGAAGCCGTTGCTACAGCCATGACACAAGCTTGGGAACAGCATGATATTCGAGTGGACGCTAGAGCTTTGTCATTAGATCTGCAAGGTGCTGTCTGTAGTTAGCATCATTAAATAACTTAGGTTGCTACTTATTTCTTGCCTGCGACTGAAGTCGCGGCTAATGATGCAAAGTCCGCCTACGCGGACTAGTCAATGAGTCCGCGTAGGCGGACTTTGCATTCCGTTCGCGAAGCGTCTGCCTTGCAGAGCAGCGGTTTCTAACCGCTGTGATTACGGTAGGGCGATCGATTACGCTACTGCTGCCTGTGTTCTCATCATCATTTCATTTTTTCGATCGTATGTTAATATAAGAATATGAGATAATTATGAAATGTAGTAATGGGTCGTAAGTTCGGACTAAAATTCATCTGGAATCAACCGACAGCCAATGCCGATCGAGCGTCACGGTTAGCGGGATTGGTGCCGACTCGATCGAGCATCACCGGGATTGCACTGATATTACTGACAATGTGGGTTAGTGGCTGTGGATCGCAGTCTGGTTCAAAATCTCCAGCGGATCGGAAAGTAGTGCTGACGACGTTTACCGTGCTCGCAGACATGACGCGGAATGTGGCTGGCGATAAAATCGGTGTCGAATCGATCGTCAAACCCGGTGCTGAGATTCATGGCTACGAACCTACTCCGAGCGATTTGGGACGGGGACAGGGTGCCACCGCAATCTTCGATAATGGTTTCAATTTGGAGCGGTGGGCAACGAGATTTTACAATAGTTTTCCCAAGGTGCAGCATATTACCCTCAGCGAGGGGGTGCAACCTGTGGAGATCGGCAGCGATGCTTATAAGGGCAAACCCAATCCTCATGCCTGGATGTCTCCCAAAAATGCGCTGATCTATGTCGAAAATATCCGTCAAGCTCTGGGCAAAATCGATCCAACTAATGCCCAGACTTATGACACTAATGCCCTCAATTATAGCCAGCAGATTCGATCGCTCGACACTAAGCTCAAACAAGCAGTTGCCCGCATCCCCGCCGACAAGCGTTATTTAGTCAGTTGCGAAGGTGCTTTTACCTATATCGCTCGCGACTATGGACTCACCGAAGTCTACATCTGGCCAGTCAACGCCGAACAACAAGCGACCCCCAAACAAGTAGAGCGAGTCATCGATACCGTCCGCGCTAAGCAGATTCCCACTGTATTTTGTGAGAGTACCGTCGATAATCGGGCGCAGCTTCAGGTTGCTAAAGAGACGGGTGCCAAGTTTGGGGGCGTATTTTATGTAGACTCACTCTCGCCACCGAATGGCCCCGCAGCAACTTATTTGAAATTACTAGAGTACAACATCAACACACTGATTGAGGGGATGACAACCAAATGAATGCAATCGGTATCGATATTCACAATGTAACCGTCGCTTATCACGGTAAAGTCGCCCTCCACAGTGCTTCGCTGCAACTTAATAGTGGTTCGATCTGTGGATTGGTAGGGATGAATGGTGCGGGAAAATCAACACTGTTCAAAGCAATTATGGGTTTTGCAAAACCCATCAGCGGACGCATTTTAATTAATGGGTTGTCAATTCATCAAGCCCAAAAAAGCAATCTCGTTGCTTACGTGCCCCAATCAGAAGAAGTAGATTGGAATTTTCCAGTTAGTGTGGCCGATGTGGTGATGATGGGACGGTATGGGTATATGAATCTGTTGAGAATACCGCGCTCGATCGACAAACAAATAGTCCGCGAAAGTCTAGAACGCGTGCAAATGTGGGACTTACGCGATCGGCAAATCGGCGAATTATCTGGCGGTCAAAAGAAGCGGACATTTTTTGCGCGGGCACTAGCTCAACAAGCTCAAGTTTTACTATTAGACGAACCGTTTGCTGGTGTTGATGTCAAGACTGAGAAAATGATTATCGATTTGCTCCTTCAGCTTCGCCAAACCGGGCATACAATTTTAATTTCTACGCACGATCTAGCATCGATTAAAACCTTCTGCGATCGGGTGGTACTAATTAACCGCAGTATTCTGGCTTATGGTAATACTGCTGATGTCTTTACTCCTGAAAATATCTCTCGTGCTTTCGATAGTTCCTTGGGCGATTTTTCAAGCGTCACCAGTCAATTAGATCGCGTAAATCGGGAGCAATAAATCGTGGATATAATTAATTGGTTTGTCGCACCATTGCAGTATGAGTTTATGGTAAAAGCCATTTTTGTGAGTGCGTTAGTCGGGATGGTATGTGCGGCACTTTCTTGTTATATGACCCTCAAAGGATGGTCGCTGATGGGGGATGCTGTCTCTCATGCGGTGTTGCCCGGTGTCGCAGTTGCCTACATGCTCAATATCCCGCTAGCGATCGGTGCCTTTGTATTTGGAGTCGGCTCGACAATCGCGATCGGGTTTATCAAATCTCAAACTAGAATTAAAGAAGATACGGTTATTGGTTTAGTATTTACCGGATTTTTTGCACTAGGTTTAGTCTTGATTTCTAAAGTTCGCAGCTCGATCGACCTGACACATATTCTCTTTGGGAATGTCCTGGGAATTGCCGACGGTGATATCATCCAAACGGTAATTATTAGCGCGATTACTTTAGTAACCTTAGCAATCTTACGCAAAGATTTGATGCTGTTTTGCTTTGATTCTACCCATGCTCGATCGATCGGTTTGAATACAACTTTTCTCTACTACGTTTTACTATCTCTCCTAGCGCTGACTGCCGTTGCTGCCCTCCAAACAGTGGGAATTATTCTCGTTGTCGCGATGCTAGTTACGCCCGGTGCAACTGCATATATGTTGAGCGATAGATTTGATATGATGATGTTGATTGCGATGGCGTCAGGGATATTTTCCGGCGTCATGGGTACCTACATTAGTTACCATATCGATGGCTCTACGGGGGGCTGTATCGTCGTTTTGCAAACTCTATTATTTCTAGTGGCGATGATTTTTGCACCCAAGCATGGCTTGCTAGCTAAATCTCGGGATGCTCAAGCCGTTGCAGTAGTGGATGATAAGTATTTAGATAAGTGATTTCAAAGATGAAACAGAGTTTTAAAAGTTTCCAATCTGTATACGATTGCTATCAACTACTTCAAGACTTAGGTGCAAAGCTACGTTTAATCCAACATGTTAAATTGGTTGGCGAAGCTGCCGAAATTTTAATTTCACAGCTCCAACAGCTTGACATTCTATTCGATCGAGAGTGGATTAGATTGGGCGTGGCTTTTCATGATACTGGCAAAATCTTGTACCCATCAGAACTAGTCGATCGTGGCAATCGACATGAAGCAGCAGGTGAGTTAATGTTATTAGAACAGGGTGTCGATCCTAGGATTGCGCGATGTTGTCGATCGCACGGACAATGGCAACAACTAGAATGCAGTTTGGAAGAATTAATCGTCGCCCTTGCCGATAACTTGTGGAAAGGTAAGCGAAATAACGAACTCGAACATCGAGTAGTTACTAAAATTGCGGATATGCTCGATCGAGATTATTGGGAAATGTTTATCACATTAGATAGTGGCTTTGAAGAAGTCGCCGCAGCAGGTGCATCTAGACTCTCTCGGAGCATTATCGCGATCGATGTAGTCCCATAAATTCAGCTCGATCCCTGACGATCCCCAAAAACCGCTAAGAGCGAAACTAGACATCGCGTAGGGTGGGCACTGCCCACCAGCTAGGTTTCAGGCATAATCTATTTTATAAATAATTGCACCTACCTGCTTAGTTGCAGTTATTTATTAACTAGAAAGCATCAACCTTCGCTGATGCGTAGTGCCTGGGCTGTTGACTTGTTCTTTACAGACTAGCAACCTGACTAAGCTGAATTTCATCGGCAAAACTGGCTGTCTGAGTGAATTCAAATGGCCCCGCGATCGATCCCCAGACGCGCTCGTCGGTTTCAAGATCGCGACCGCGATCGAGGCTAGTTAGGTGCCCAGGGCCGATTTCAAAGCTGTTGTCCAAATAAGTATCTTTGCCATTCCGCGTGACCTTGCAGCCCTTTCCAGGCTCCACATAGCCCTTAAATGTACTGCCCGTCCACTCGGTTATCATCGTGCAACCGGGCATCTTAATAATTTTATCGCGGGTGAGCTGCTCGAATATCTCGGGCTTACGGGCGGCTCCGTAAAATTCGGCTTCGGGATCGATCGTGTAGTGTTCGATTTCGATGCGGTCATTCACAATCACAAAGTTCAATACTCGCAAGCGATAGGGATTGTGTAGCATGAAATCATAAGCCTGTTCCAGAAACAAACTCACCCCACCAAACAACTCATACGGTAGCGGACGCATACACACCCGAATGTGGGCAAAAAATGGCGGATTTTCAAATGCCTGTGCTTGATTGCTAAAATCGCCAGCCATCCAACGTGCTAGGGTCGGAATATCGGTAGAATGAGTCATAGTGGAGGTTAGATGTTAATTACTGTCGATTTTACTGGAACCGTGCCCTTCTATTTTCGCAACTTATGACTCAATTAGCATCACTGCGGCTAGTTTCACTTTTACCGAGTGCCACGGAAATTATTGCTTGTTTGGGATTGACGGAGCAACTAGTCGGAATTTCCCATGAGTGTGACTACCCGCCAGAAATAAAAAATCGCCCAGTTTGCACTGCGGCAAGACTTTCGATCCATCAGCCTAGTGGCGAGATTCATCAAGAGGTAGATAAATTACTGGCAGCAGCGGCGAGTATTTATGAAATTAATCTCGACGAGCTGACTAGATTAGAACCTACTCACATTATCACCCAAGACCAGTGTGACGTTTGCGCGGTAAGTTTTGGTGAAGTAGAAAAAGCCGTCGCGAAATTAACGAGTAGTCACCCCCAAATTATCTCACTCCAACCCGACACGATCGCCGATGTCTGGGCAGATATTCAACGCGTCGGTGAAACTCTCCAGGTTGACTGGCAACCGATTCTCTCGGCACTTCAATCCAGAGTTAAAACTTGCCAAACTCAGTGCGAAAGTCTCCAGGCAAATCCGCCGCGAGTTGCCTGTATCGAGTGGACAGATCCGCTAATGTTGGCAGGAAATTGGATTCCCGAACTAGTTGAGATAGCTGGAGGTAAGTCGATTGGCGGAGTTACCGGACAACATTCACCCCGGATTAGTTGGGATGAATTAATCGCCGCCGATCCCGATACGATTATTTTTATGCCTTGTGGTTTCGATCTTGACAGAACTCGGATTGAAGCTCAACCATTGACTAAACATCCCCAATGGGAAAAGCTTAAAGCAGTCCAATTGGGTCGAGTCTATATTACTGATGGTAATGCCTATTTCAATCGTCCCGGCCCCAGACTCGTAGAATCCCTAGAAATCCTCACCGAAATCCTCAATCCCCAATGCAATTACGGTCATCATGGCAATGGTTGGCTGAAAATAGATGAGTGACTACCCAGCCGAATGGTTACAGGGTATTCATGAGTTTAATACAGGCGAATATTATGCCTGTCATGATACCCTTGAAGCCTTGTGGATGGACTCGATCGATCCAGACAAAAAGTTCTATCAAGGTGTACTGCAAATCGCCGTCGCTTGCTATCATCTCCACAATCGCAACTGGCGCGGCGCGGTGACTTTACTCGGCGAAGGGATCGGTCGGTTGCCTTATTATCAACCAATATATGCGGGGATTGATGTCACCCAGTTAATTCAAGATAGTCGTAATTTATTAACTACCTTACAATCGATCGGAATTGAAGGTACAGACGATTTTGTCGATCGACTGGCTCAAGACTCTAGTATTTTACCCAAGGTTATATTGGTCTAAATGTTTAAAAATCCGAACCAATATAGTCAATCTAGGTATTGCTATCTGACTTATTATTTATAGCCTCAACGGATTCGATTTGGCTAGGAGTTTTGACCG
>NZ_JANMZA010000679.1:0-2077 GCF_031382685.1 Chamaesiphon sp. OTE_8_metabat_110
TTCGGTGGAGATCGATCGCACTACAATTGCTGCGAGTATTCCGAAGGTTATCGCTTTTACTCAAGCGGCGATGGCAGTATCCAATCATTACTTATGGGGAGGGACAGTTGCTCCTAATTATGATTGCTCGGGTTTGATGCAGGCGGCATTTGCGTCGCAGGGGATTTGGTTGCCACGCGACTCCTATCAACAGGAAGCTTTTGTAGAGCCAGTCTCGATCGAGCAGATGTTACCTGGCGATCTGATTTTCTTTGGTACGCCGGAGAAAACGGATCATGTCGCGCTGCATTTAGGCGAGTTACGCTATATTCACAGTTCGGGTATTCAAATGGGCAGGAACGGGATTGGAATCGATATTTTGACCGATCGCACTACCGATCCGGTTAGTGCTGGTTACTATGCCAAATTCCGGTGTTGTGGGCGCATAATGAATAGCTATAGTGGGCGCTAAGATTGGCTGGCTGCGACGATCGCTCGTCGAGGTGGCAGCATGGTAGATGAAGGGATTAGAATCGTTGGGATAGCCTCGCCATTGGCGAACCGCAAGCACACACAATCTGACTGACACCAATAACACAAGGCAGGGATGATGATCGATGATAATAAGCTGCAAACACCTGCTACGATGTCCGATCGGGAAATAGAAATAATCGAATTAGTAACTGCTGGCTTGACTAATGAGGAAATCTCGGCGCGATTAGAAATTAGCAAACGTACTGTAGACAACCACATTAGCAATATTCTCAAAAAAGCTGGTGAGGGTGTCGATAATCGTGTCGCGCTCGTCCGCTGGGCACTGCAATGGGGTAAGGTGTGTCTCAACGAAATCAATTGTTGCACTTTGCCACAGCGAGAGTAGGTAGAACCTAACCTAACATCCAGCATTGCTGTAAAATCGAGAAGCAGCTACGCGCACGACGACGATCGGTTCTTCTCACGTTAGATACTTATGGATTTTAATGATTTAGTTATCCAGTTAAATGCTGGGGCGATTCTGCCAGAGGGAATCGTCATCGCCACACTATTAATAGTACTGGTTGGAGACTTGATATTGGGGCGCAGTGCAGCCCGCAGTCTATCTTATGTTGCCGTGGGTGGACTATTAACGTCGATCGGGGCGCTGGTATTGCAGTGGGATAATCCCAATCCCGTGGCTTTCTTTGGTGCATATAGCAGCGATCCGCTGAGTGTAGCGTTTCGGGGGATTGTCGCGCTCTCGGCGGCGGTGACAATCTTGATGTCGATTAGCTATGTAGAGCAGACGGGAACAGCTTTGGCTGAGTTCGTGACAATTTTATTGACAGCCGCTTTGGGTGGGATGTTACTTTCGGGAGCCACCGAACTAGTGACGATTTTTGTGTCGTTGGAAACCTTGAGTATCTCATCCTACTTGATGACTGGCTACATGAAGCGCGATCCGCGATCGAATGAAGCCGCCTTAAAGTACCTCTTAATTGGTGCATCGAGTTCGGCGGTATTCTTATATGGTGTGTCGTTGCTGTATGGACTATCTGGCGGCGAAACTACCTTACCAGAAATCGCCACTGGGATGGCAAATTCCAATGGAAGTATCTCACTAGGGTTAGTTGTCTCCCTAGTATTTGTGATTGCGGGGATTGCCTTTAAAATTTCAGCGGTACCATTTCACCAATGGGCACCGGATGTCTATGAAGGTTCGCCCACACCCGTTGTTGCCTTCTTATCTGTCGGCTCCAAAGCAGCAGGTTTTGCCCTGGCAATCCGACTGCTGGTAACAGCCTTCCCTCAAGTTATCGAGCAGTGGCATTTTGTGTTCACCGCACTGGCAATTTTGAGTATGGTGTTGGGAAATGTCGTCGCACTAGCACAAACGAGCATGAAGCGGATGCTAGGCTATTCCTCGATCGCTCAAGCCGGATTTGTGATGATCGGGATGGTAATCGGTACGGAGACTGGTTATGCCAGCATGGTATTTTACCTATTCGTCTACTTGTTTATGAATTTGGGTGCCTTTGCCTGTGTGATTTTATTTACACTGCGGACGGGTACCGATCGGATTAGCGATTATGCTGGTCTATATCAAAAAGATCCCTTCCTC
>NZ_JANMZA010000092.1:0-16291 GCF_031382685.1 Chamaesiphon sp. OTE_8_metabat_110
CAGGAAGCCAGCTTTGACATAAGCAGCCGGATCTACTCCAGGCGGAACTCGATCGCGCAATAATGCAATTAGGTTAGCCTCTTCACCCGCTGGTGGATGCTGTAATAGTTCGCAGAGGGCACTGGTTTGTTCGGCATCGAGGGGTAATGGGGGAATTCCCAACGCGGCTCGATCGGCTGTATGCTGGCGATATGCTTCTAACATCTTAAAATAGAGATTCTGTATATAAGTCTTTCTATTTTAATAGGTGGCGGCTACTGGTGAGTGTTTGGGGCGATCGATTTTCCAAGGAGAGACTCGCGGAAAGTCAGAGGATCGAATTGCACATTATCCAATTTGCACTAATCTAATGCGTGTATTTTTGCCAATAGAATACTTGCACGCTCTCTTCCTTTCCAAGACTCGTCTTTTATTGCATCTGTCAATCCCTCAGCTATTAAGCTTTTTTGTGAATTTGAAATATTTTTCCCCAATCGAAGGACGATCTGCTGTAAGCTATCGACAACATCTTCACGAATATTTGCTCGATGCTCTTGTTCATTTTTCAAGATGCTCAACAAAGGTTCGATCGCATTTTGTTGACCGACAGCACCTAAAGCTTTGACAACAATACTTCGGCGTACATAGCTACGAAAATCGAGACAATCTACTAATGCAGCAGTAACAGCAATTAATCCTTCATCTAAAGATGATGAAGTTGGAGTTCTAATTAAAGACTGTACTGTATTTATCCGAACACGGATATCTTTATGTTGTAATCCCTTAATGGCTAAGTCGATCGCAGTACTAAAGTTCTCTTTAGTTTCTATTCTGGAAATAACTGTACCGAAAAAGTTGTAACGACTAGCATCATTGCGAACTTTACGATTAGAGTGTTCCATTGCCGCACTTAACCCAAAGATCGCTATTTTATAATCAACTTGTGGTAATAATCGAGCCATTGCAGAGCGAACATTCTGAAATTGGCTTTGTAAGGATAATCTCAATGTTAATTTGTTGTTGATTCCGTAAATTCCGACTACAGCGTAAAATGCTGATAGTCGGATCTGATGATGTTCTGATTGCAAACTATCAATCAAAGGTTCCATTGCTCGATCGCTACCAATGACACCTAAAGTAGCTGCTGCACCCATTCTCACTGCATGAGACGAATCTTGTATGGCAATAATTAAAGGATCGATCACTTGTTCTAGATTGGCTGCTTGTCTTTGCCCGATAATTCTGAGTGCAAGCGTCACATTCTTTCGTATATTATGTGATGGATCTTGCAAAGCTTTAATTAATACTTCCACCGATTCATCATTACCAATTCTAGCCAGAGATCGAATTGCTTTGATTCTAATCCAACAGTTCTCAGATTGTGCTGCTAGGATCAGAGGATAGATCGCTTGTTTTTCACCAATTTTACCTAATATTTCAGCAGATCTACCACGCGCGCGATAAAAACCATTTTGTAAAATATCGATCAATAATTCTATTTGTCTTTTGCTAGTATCGCTAGTCAATACACCCGCAATACGATCGC
The DNA here is from genome assembly GCF_031382685.1 of Chamaesiphon sp. OTE_8_metabat_110. Classification (NCBI taxonomy): domain Bacteria; kingdom Bacillati; phylum Cyanobacteriota; class Cyanophyceae; order Gomontiellales; family Chamaesiphonaceae; genus Chamaesiphon; species Chamaesiphon sp. OTE_8_metabat_110. The sequence goes on from NZ_JANMZA010000092.1 coordinate 1,526, forward strand.
ATAAGTCTGGATCGTGACTATTGAAAGAATCGAACAAACTTTGAATAGAGCGTTCGCTATTAATTTTACCCAATCCATTAATAGCACCCTGCCGTATATATAGATCTCCCTCTCTTAACTGAGACTCTAATACTTCGATAGCACGTTCATTCCCTATTTTTCCTAATGCTTCTGCTGCATCTTTTCTAACCTGGGGATGTTCATCTGCTAAAGCTTGTATCAAAGGTTCTACAGATAGATCGCTGCCTAAATCGCCTAACGCTGCGGCTGCACAAAATCGAATCATTGGCTCTGAATCTACCAACATTTGGATTAATGGTTCGATTGCCTGAATGCTACCTAGTTTACCCAATGCTTGCGCGGCACTCGTTCTTACCCCCCAATAATATCGATCTTCTAGTGCAATCAACAATGGCTCGATCGCTCGATCGTCTTTCAATAATCCTAATGCTTCTGCTGCACAACCACGTACATACTCATGCTTATCCTGCAAGGCTACGAGTAAAGTATCAACAGTATCTCGATCTCCAATTTTGCCTAATGCTGTAGCTGCCTTCATTCTCATCGAAAAATCAGGGTGTTCCTGTAAATTCTTAATCAACAAGGGAATAGCAGAATTGCTGCCAAGATCTCCTAGTGCGTTCGCAGTCATTTCTCTAACATGAACATTAGGATTTTCTAAATCTTTAATTAAAGCAGCCTCTGCCAAAACTGCTACGCTTCCTAGCTCTTTCTGACTAGCAATTACTTTTAATGCTTGTATCGCTCGATAATCGAAAATACCGCTTAACTCTGGAATAACTAACTCGGAATTTGTTGCAGCTAAAAAATTTATTTTGCTATGAAGTCCGTAAGACTGTCCCTGTGTAAATAGATCAATTAGTTCTCTCAATCGCCCTACTGTTTCCGATTGAAATTGAGATTGTGCAGCACCTGCTAGTCTAGAGGCTAGTTTCTTATTAACTTCCCACGTCAATTCGATGATGCGGATTGCTCGATCTTTATTCTCCACCAGCGGCATCATCGCCAGTAATAGATCGTTATATCGCGGTTGGCTCAAATATTTGGCAATCGAGTCACGATCCGACAAATTATTCAATTGATGTAACAATTCTCGATCGGTAATCTGGATATCTTCGTTAAAATCGTTCATCTGCCACTTGCGGTACAATGATAAATCAATGATAAATTTTCGTCGGCTCTTCGCGATCTTGTTATCTTGCTAGAAAAACCGATCTGATGACTCATCAAGCTAAAATGAGGGGGTTCGATCGATTCGTAGATTAACCTTGTCCCTGTTCTAATGCTTTACCTAAACGTTGTTTACGTTGGGTTAATATTTCTCGATCGAGTTTGGCAATAACTTCTTCTAGTTCAATACCTGCCAACTCCATTTCCTGACAATTTCGATGCGCTCTAGCTAAAGTCTGCTTAATTTTTTCTGGATCTGGGATAGTAGGAATAGAACTCATTTTAACCTCCAATCTAGTTTAATTTCCTCTAGACTCCGCTCTAACGCAGGAATGCGATTCTCGATATTGGCGATAGCGTCATTCATCAATTTTAGCAGATCGTTAGAAATACTGGGTTGTACTTCTGCAATCCGCAAGTGAAGGGTTGAAAGTTGCGAAAGCTTGGTTCTGGCTTGTTCGGCTATTTCAGTCAGTTGTTCTAGCGTTGAGATTGTCTCCTGATTTTCACCAATACTGTCCAGAATGATGAACTCTAACGATCTTGCTTCATCGATAAGATCTAATAGTTGTTCTTTCTGTTGGCTTAAAGTTGCTCGGATTTCTGGAGATAGCTTTGCCATAATAATTTACAAAAATGTCCCTGAGCTATCTTAACTCGATCTGATAACTCCCCGTATTCATTAATCTGGATTAATTTGTTAGTAAACGACGCAGTTTAACCATGAAAAAGCCATCCATCTGTTGACGATGCGGCCAAACTTTAATCCAGCCAGACTCGCTCGCTAAATTTGCTAAAGGAGAATCAGCAGGTGGTGGTTCGATTTGCCAATCTGGATGAGTTTTTAAAAACGGCAGAACGATCTCCTCATTTTCGATCGAGCAGACGGTACAAGTCGCATATACTAGCACGCCACCAGGTTTGACCCAAGTTGCAGTATTTGCCAGTAGCTTGGCTTGTAATTGGGCTAGCTCCTGGATTTGTGCTGGTGTCTTTTGCCATCTAGCATCAGCGCGACGGTGGAGTGTACCCAGTCCTGAGCATGGTGCATCTAATAATACTCGATCGGCTGTATCAGTCAGTTCGTTAAAATCACAGCTATCGCCAGTTAAAATTTTGATAGTAGTTAGTTGCAGTCGATCGAGATTTTGCTGAAGTCTCTTGAGTCGCGAGGCTGTTTTATCTAGTGCTAAAACCTGTCCGGTATTACCCATCAATTCAGCGATGTGCGTAGTCTTGCCGCCCGGTGCCGCGCAAGCATCGATAATGACCTCATGTGGCTGGGGATCTAATAAATGTGTTACGAGTTGAGCGCTACTGTCTTGAATCGTCCACCAGCCTGCCTGATAGCCAGGTAATTGACTGATTGCACCCACACTACCAACAAATCTCAATCCTTGTGGTGTATAGAGAATAGGGATTGCTATAACGCCAGCAGTCTCAAAAATCTCAATTAATTTATGGCGTTGTTGTTCCAGTTTTGCGATGTTTGAGGTGTCCGTGGCTAATTCTAGCTCTATTTTAAGCGGATTTAGGCGCACATCAATACTGGGAGTTTGATTGAAAGCTTGACATAATTGTTCGGTTTCAATCGCTCCCAATTCGGCAATCCATTGCGAGATCGTCCAGTCTGGAAAACTATATAAAGTTCCCAAACGAGCGAGCGGATCTTCAGGTAAATCCAGGACTTCTTCACACTCATTTTGAAGGCGAATATACTGCCGTAAAATACCATTGACAACGCCAGCTAATCCAGCTAAATCGTTAGTTTTAGCTAAGTCTACCGTGGTATTGACAGCCGCAGAATCGGGAATTCGATCGAGATATCTAAGCTGATATAGTCCCAGTCGTAATAGTTGTCTGAGATTGGGTGGTTGACGCGTCGCAGGTTGTTTGGCTAATCGATCGATAATCGCATCCAGGGTGCGTTTGCGGCGGACGATCCCATTAACTAATTCGGTAAATAAATTGCGATCGACTGCGGCTAATTCAAATTTACTTAATAGTCGCTCGACGACTACATCGGTATAGCTACCAGTCTCGATATCTTTGAGCGCAAACAATACTAGCTGACGAGCATCCATGAGTAATTGATAATTGATAATTAATAATTAAATATCCTCTAGGATCGTCTTGAAAAAGTCGAGATACTTTAGCAATAGCAACTCGATTCAATTCGTAGAGTGGATTATCGATCGAGTGTAATGCAACGATGATAATCGCGGGGTAATATTGGCTTAGAATCTAGGTGTGATGCCATCCCAGTTAAAGTCACTGAGCCTAAAACCGATCGATCCTAGTTGAAGTGTGGGATTATAGCGAACGATGATATTATAGGTACGGCGACTGTATTCTACATAATAATCCGTGCTAATTTGCTGTCCAGAATCGAGATTGAGTGAGGATTGAATTCCCAATCGGAAGGGTCCGCTAATTTGTTGATTGATTCCCGCCGATAAGATCCGATTGTCTACGAGTCGATCGAATAGAAATGGTGATTCTTGAGAGCGAAATTGTTGAAAGTAGTTCAAATTAAATCCAGTATAATCAAAAGATTGTTTGGAAAAGTTGCCAAACTGTCCTTGAATGCCGACATTATAGCCAATGGCTGATTGATTTTCACCATTACTATAATTACTATTTACTGCCCTAATTCCGGTATTAAGTTGGAGATAAGGTACGACTGGCACCGGACTATAGTTATAAGTTTCTTTTTCGTTTGGCGGTAAACTTTTTCCCTCCCACAGTCGAAAACTTTTATTGAGATTTGCGGATGCTTGATAGCGATTGAGGGTAATCAAATTATTCGATCGAGTCGGACTGAGAAGATTTTGCCGATCGGTATTGGCATTAATCATTTGTGCGCCCAGTTGATAGTCGAGATTGACACCAGTATTGCCAATCGGAATAACTGAAGAAGCTAATACCGCTCCCAAGCTCGACTGGACATCTTGATACCCTAGCGAACTATTAAAAACTTGTTGGCGATAGACAGCTTCACCCGTCAATAGATGAGGATACCCGACTAAACTCAGATTTTGTTTGACGCTGACTTGGCCGCGAAAATTGTCGCTAATTTTATCGAAATTGAATCCAGTTAAGGCGGCTGAAGCTTGGAGGGTAGTATCAGGGCCAAAATTACCTTCGATACTTGTTTTCACACCAAATGCCGAACTGTCAATCGGGTTTAATTTAGTAACTGCACGCTGAAGATAATATTGGGGGGTAACAGTGAGTTTAAAGCGCGGATCGAAAATCGGATAAAAATTGTTTTCGACATAGACACCGCCGCGCTCTTGACCGTCAAATCCGATGTTAAAAGGATTAGGGCTTTTGCCAACTTTATTTAAGACTAATCGGTCTCTAAATAGCGGTGAAATGGGAACATCAAAATTATTTTCGACAGTCAGACGCGCATTACTAGTTGTAATTTCATCTTCCTCACTACTGACAATTCTAAACTGTGCGCGATCGGCTTTGACTTGGAGTTCTGGTGGTGAAAAAGGGTCGTTAGTCAGGCGGATTTTTTCAGCCGTGACGCGATCGCCTACGAAGTCAATTTTATCAGCTTGAAAGCGCAATCGCGTAATTGTCCCGCCCCGGGGTTTGAGTGTGGGCTGATATTCAATATCGCGATCGCTGCTATTAATCCCCGTAGTACCGATATTCTGAATATTAGTGACTGGTTGGTCGTTACGCAGGCGATCGCTCAATAGCGGTTCGACAAAGGTCTTTTCACCAGCAGGCGGCGCTACTGTCGTTCTGGCGATGCCATTGAGATCGCTAACTAATGTCGGCTGGTAGATATCGCCGCGTGCTTCGACAACACTTCCGCGATCTTCCTCAAAATTGTATTCAAACTGAGTTCCGTAGAGGATTTGCTTGCCGCGCAGCAGCGAGACATTCCCTTCAGCGACAGCAATTTTGGTTTTGAGATTGACGCGCAAGCGATCGGACTGCAAGATCGCTTGATTGAATCTGACAACTACTTTGCCATTGGCCGTAATTATCTGCGTATTATTATCAAATTCTTGCTGTGAGGCATTGAGTTCGATCGTCCCTTTGGGTGCAGCAATATTCGTCGTCGGCGGGGCTTGAGGGCCATTTTGGACGATCGTATATTTCAGCGGTGCCGAGCTGCTGATGGGAGCTAAATTTGCGGTGGGTGCTGGCACCTCGCCAGCAAATACGGGATGCAGAGAAATGTCGATCGCGTAGTAGGACAAGAGTAATAAATACCCCGCGAGTTGCCACTTTCGCCGAGCCACGTACCGATCTGACTGTTTCCCCACGCTGACGCTCTCCATCGCTAACTATCGATCCGAACTATATCTATTCAGACAGATCGCGGTTGTTTGGGTTCCGGGAAGGATCGTTAGATAAGAATCCAAAGATAAACACGAGTAGAAACAATGCTACTACAATGTTAACTACAATTTTTAAAGTTGCCATCGATCGAGTATCTCCGAAGGTTTACATTACACTAATCCTTATCATAACTGATTCGCCAAAGTTTGACTTTTGATACCGAATCCCGTTAGTCAAACCTGCGAAGCGGATTTAGTTTGAGTAGCGCTCTCCATTACCAAGGCTGGGAAATAATGCTCTCAACAAACAGCCCCAGCTTCGAGTGAAGCCAGGGCTTTTTTGTTAATCAGTCTAATTTGCGAGCCAAAGATAATACAGCGCTTTGGATAAATAACGATTGGTGAGCTGGGTGACAGACTGTTCTAAACCACAATCGCTGGCTGCTACCTGACACGACGCATTAGCGATCTCCGTCGTGTCAGTTACTTTTTTTGGGCAGAACCGCCGCTTCGCGCGATGGCTACTTGCAATGTTTGAATGGCTTTGGCGTACTGCGGATCGGCAGCAGTTGCTACTTTAGCGCGATCTTTAACCAAGGCTTGAATTTGAGTTTTGGACAACTTGGCTTCCACATCTGGTTTAATCCCAGCGTGGTTGATATCTCTACCGCTAGGGGTGAAGTACTTGGCGATCGTCACAGCCATCCCCGCACCTTCAGAGAGCGGACGCACCGATTGAACCAAGCCTTTCCCAAACGTTTTGACGCCGACTAGTTGAGCGCGTTTGTTATCCTGAAGGGCACCCGCGAGGATTTCACTCGCACTGGCGGAGCCACCATCAACGAGGACGACTAAGGGCTTTTTGGTAATGGCAGTCTTGTTAGCAGAACTCACATCGCCAGTACCTTGGCGGTTGACTGTCGAGACAATTTTGCCATCATCCATCCACATCCGGGCGATATCGATCGCGCCGTAGAGCAAGCCACCGGGATTCGATCTTAAGTCGAGGACATAGCCTGTGGCACCTTGGCTTTCGAGTTTCTGGATGGCTGCGGACATCTCTGTCGCGGCATTAGCACTAAACTGTTTGAGACGAATGTAGCCGATCCCGCCGAGTTCTTTGGGTCGGTATTTAGCTTCGACGGGGTGAATCTCGATTTGTTGGCGTAACAAATTGAATTCGAGAACTTGCCGATTGTCGCGTTGAATGGTGAGTTTGACGCTGGTGCCTTCTTTCCCGCGAATCAGTTGCACGGCTTGATTGACATCCATCCCTTTGGTACTCTTACCATCGATTTTGGTAATAATATCTTTGGAAATAATTCCGGCTTTAGAAGCTGAAGTATCTTCGATCGGGGCGATTACTTCGAGTTTCTTGGTTTTCTCGTTTTGACTCAGTTGAATCCCGACACCAATTAATTGACCGGAAGTATCTACTTGCAGATCCCGAAACTCTCTAGGATCCATGAACCGAGTGTAAGGGTCGTTGAGATTTTTGAGCATCGCTCGGACAGACTTATACACCTCTTCCTTGGTCTTATAATTCTTGTTGAGGTACTGCTTGCGGATTGCCCGCCAGTCTTTTTGATTGAAGCTACCATCGACATACTGTTTATCGACTACCTGCCACACTTCATCGATTAATTCCTTGGGACTATTCTTGAAGAAGGCGACACCTTTGGGCAGATGAAGTCCCGCACCAGTAACTGCGACTGCGGTGAGGACGAATGCTGTAGCACCAATAACTAACCCGTGTTTTTCGATCTTCATGATTTACGTCTGGAATTAGCAGTAAAGGAAAAGTGGATGCGCTCGGCTGCTGCTTAACTTAGCATAATTGACAGATAAAGCAGGTGCGGTGACTCGGTTCACATTTATTAAATCTTAGCATATGGGGGAGATGGCAGATGGCAGATGGCAGATGGCAGAGGGTAGGGGGTAGGCGAAACCCAGCCACCCGTTCTAGTTTCTTTGATTCATTAAGCGACGCTTAGCTCTGCTGGAGGCAAGTGCAATCTGTAGCTAGTGGCGTTTGACATTGGCTCAGTCGCTCCCATCTTCTGGCAACCATTCCCTCTCCCATCTCCCATCTACCCTCTACCCTCTACTCCGGTTCAACCCAACGATCGTCGGCCTTAATTAGGGCGATTAATTCGGCGACCCCATCGGCTTCAGGCACGCGTTTAATTTCATCGCGACCGCGATAGAGGGAGATATAGCCGGGTGTTTTGCCGACGTACCCATAATCGGCATCTGCCATTTCACCAGGGCCATTGACAATACATCCCATGACGGCGATGTCTAAACCTGTCAGATGATTGGTAGCCGCGCGTACTTGGTGGAGAACTTCTTCGAGATTAAACAGCGTCCGACCGCAAGAGGGACAAGCGACGTACTCGACCATTGTCTTGCGGAAGCCTAATGCTTGGAGAATACTATAACAAACGGGTATTTCCTTTTCTGGTGCTTCTGTCAGCGATACCCGCAATGTGTCGCCGATACCCTCAGCAAGCAGTGTCCCAATCCCAGCAGTGGACTTGATCCGTCCGTACTCGCCATCACCAGCTTCAGTCACTCCCAAGTGAATTGGATAATCCATCCCGGCGGCATCCATCCGTTGGGCGAGCAGGCGGTAAGCGGCGAGCATTACTGGGACGCGAGAAGCTTTCATCGAGATCACCAGATTGTGAAAGTCGAAAGATTGACAAATGCGGATACATTCTAGCGCCGACTCGACCATTCCTTCGGGAGTATCGCCATAGGTAAATAGCATCCGTTCGGCAAGCGAACCATGATTGACACCGATCCGCATCGCTTTATTTTGGTCTCTGAGCGAGATCACCAACGGTTCGAGCATGTCGCGGATCTGGTCGCCGATTTCGGCAAATTCAGCGGGGGTATATTCGGTGCGATCTGGTTTGGGCTTTTCAAACACGTACAAGCCGGGATTGATTCGCACTTTATCGACATGCTTGGCGACTTCTAGAGCGATTTTCATCCCATTGTGATGCACGTCGGCGACCAGGGGCACGACTTGATATGTATCGATTAGTTTTTGCTTGATGTCGGCAAGCGCTCTGGCATGTGCCATGCTGGGCACGGTCACGCGGACGATTTCACAGCCGATCTCGTGGAGACGGCGGATGCCAGCAACAGCACCCTCGATATCGAGAGTATCTTCATTGATCATCGACTGGACGACAACGGGATGATTGCTGCCAATGTTGATGCTGCCAACGGCTACAGAACGAGTCTGACGGCGATGAATGGTGGTATCCGTACCTAAATTACTATAAGCGGACTGGGTGGGTGCTGGCAGGGTCTGCATATACAAACAATGGTGGGGATGTGGCGACGATTGTCTCACCTTCAGCTTGCCACAAGATGAGCATTTGGTGTGGTTTATTTAGTTTACTAAATCGATAAGTGGCAACTGAGTAGTGTAGTATGGCTAATGATTGTCGATCTCCCGATTGGCACATCACTGGCACGATCTCCAACAGATCGCGATGGAGCCTGTTAAAATGGGATAAAATCGCCCAAGCAGTCCTTTTGGTCGCCACATGGCGATTTGAGACTAAAAACTGTAAGATCGGCTCAAGCACACCACACTCTCGACCCCCGAACTTCCTGCCCAGTTATTGCTTGTAACCTGCAATCATGTCTAATCAGCGTAGCTATTATCGACCCAGATTTTCGCGTGAAATACAATTGGGTTTGGTAGTTTATGGCGGCGTATCCCTGGCAATCTACACTCATGGTGTTTGCCAAGAGTTCTACCATGCCGTGCGCGGTCGCGGCATCTATAAATTAGTCAAAGCGTTGACAGATGCCGATTTAGTGGTGGATGCGATCTCCGGCAGTTCGGCAGGTGGCATCAATGGCATTTTACTCGGCTATGCGATCGCCAATAGTAACGATCGCGAGACAATCGACTTTAGTGCCTTTGCCAAAATTTGGCGCAACAGTGGCGAACTACTCAAATTACTCCAAAAGCCTAATCCGTTTAAATCTCCATCTGGAGCGGCTAATGCCGCCAGCGAGAGCTTTTATCAGCGCGGATTGCTCGCGACACTCATTAAGGGCATCGAGTACAAGCTACCGAGATCGCCACAAGAATGGTTTTCGAGTACCAAAGAATTAGATCTCGCGATCGCAGGCACTGATTATCTCGGTAGAGTAGACCGAACGCTGGATGAAAACGCGCTCAACCTCAAAGCCAAAAATCACCGGACGATGTTTCGGTTAAAACATCGTCAAGGTCGGAAAGAACCATTCAATCCATACTTTAAAGATCCAGAATTACCGCGATCGCCTACCGATACATTTCAAGCCCTAGTAAAATTGTGTCAGATTACGGCGGGAACGCCAATTATTTTTCCCCTAGTAGAGGTGGATTTACAAGATCGCCGCAATTTAGTCGATCGACAGTTAGTGACTTGGGGTAAACTCTCAAAGTATTATTCGCCAGTGCCGCTAGAGCGAGGGGATAAATTATATTTTCTCGACGGTGGCTTGCTGGACAATACGCCCCTAACTTGCCTGATGAAGGAGGCATACTACCGCTTGCCCAGCCGTGCGGGTCAACGGAAATTATTTTATGTCGATCCCAATCCCGAACAGCTCAACGAGCGGATGCAGGTGGGTAAAAAGCAACAATCGCGCACGGGGAAAATCCTTCAAGCCGCAGCTTTATCAATTCCAATTCATCAGAGCATTACCAACGATCTGCGCACGATTCACGAACACAATCATAAGGTACGACGCTATCAAACTTTAATCGATCGCGCCGAATTAGATGTCGATTCTCAGCAGTTAATCGAAAGTAGCGATCGCACGCAATCGCAAATTTACTTGCGGGGTAGATTATTTGATTTTCGCGATCGCAATTTACCGCTTCTACTTCATGCGGATCTGGGATCTCAAAATACTCAATATTCAGTCGTACTCGATAAGATCGATCGGATTTTGACGAGCAAATTTACCAACCACCAAGATCGCACTCATCATTACAAGTTGCTCGAACGATTTGAATCACAAATTGTCGATTTGGATGTCGAGTATAGCTTGCGTCAGCACTTTTATCTAATCGAACGAATTGGCGATATTATTGCCTTGAATCCGCCGGATGCCGATCGAGAAAAGCTCCGATATCTAGCAGATCGATTGAGCTGCAATATTAGATTATTAGAAGTAATTAGAGCAAGCATCGAACTGCTGTTAAACGACCGTTCCGTTAGTAATTATTTTTATTACTTAATCAATCAAGAAGGCAACGATCGCCGCCTACGCGCGCTAGTCTACGAACTAATCTTTCGCCTGCATCGATTCCTACTCAATGGTCATAAATTTCAAACGTTTATTCCTGCTGACGCTTCTGGATCGAGTTTTGAGACGATTGCAGTTTATTTTTGGCTGGATTTACCAGAATTAGCTGCCAAAACCGATGGAAATCGCTGGTTGTCTCAGACGCAAATTTCGAGTGTCTTTGCTCAATTAAAACAACGAATTGCTGAATTAGGACAAAGTACCAATCTTCATCCCTTAATTTGGGCAGATCGCGAATTAGAGTTTGATAACGATCGCAATCAAAGCTTTCCCAGTATCTTGCGACAGATTTCGATCGCCGCCGAAGTCACGATCGAGAAATTCGGCGATCGCTACAGCGAACGACTGCTGAAAAAATGGCATACATTTGAGTTTGTCGATCGAGAATTATACCCGTTTGAATACCTGACTAGTTTGCATGAAAAATCAATAATCAATCCAATTTGTATCAGTCCAGACAATGCCCAGTTAGGCATCGGTAGTGGCAAAAATACTCAAGAAAAGATCTGCGGTGATAAACTCTATAATATCGGTGGCTTCTTTAAAAAATCCTGGCGATCTAACGATTTGCTGTGGGGACGCTTGGATGGACTCAATCGAATCTTAGAAGGAATTATCACTCCCACATCGGTAACTGCTTTTGCGACGTTCGTACAGCGAGAATCGACCAGAACAAACTGCACCTCAGCTCAATATTTAGACTGGTTGATCTCCGAATCACTCCCACATATATCTGGCAACGAACGGCAAAAGATTGGCAAGCATTTAGAAACTTTAGCACAACCTGGATTGCAGATCGATCGGGCCGAGCTTCAGAAAATTCTAGCAGACTTAGTTTTAGCTGGGCAACATGATATATTATCCAGCGATGTCCACTCAGCAATTGAGGGTATGGACGAGCAAGGTTGGTGGCGGGGAACAGGTGACGAAAGTTGGCTGCTCAATAAACTCGAACTCGATGCTGCTAGCACTGTACCCACATCCAACCCAAATACTATCGTCCGAATTATCCATCAATCCCTCACCAATTTAACTACCCAGCAGCAGCATTTCTTTCGCCATCAATATCGAATTGGCGTCGATAAACTTTGGGAAAATATGCCGTTAGTGACATTGATTAGTCTGTGTACTAATATCGTCTTAATTCTGCGAACTTTATTAGTGAGACTATTTAGAACATCTGCTCGCACTCAAACAATTCGCCATCCCCTTTATCATTGGCTCGATGGTAGTCTGCAATCGATTTATTGGTGGCTGCAAGGCGGTAGTATCAAACTTGGCGCAGCGCACAGACGACCCCGGATTATTTTATTACAACTTTTGGGTGTGACTACCGCCATCGGTGGGATCGTCCTCGCGATTCTATTATCGCCACTCTGGTTATTATTATCGCTTCCGAGTGCGATCGTCTGTTGGTTTTTACAAACCATGCGCCTCAAACGCTTGACTGGTGGTAGAAATAATTCATTTCTACCACAATCGCGGGAGAGTTAAATTAATTGATAATCGAGCATTTACAGCCAACAAAGCCGAGATTATTTGAGATCTAGTAAACCTTGCTCTTTGAGCTTGGGATTGAAGCGAATTTCAGCTTGGACGCCGCGCTCTTGAAGCTTAGCTAAAATCGTGTCCTCAACGCGTCTAGCGACTTGCTTGAGCAGCTTGATTTGAGCCAAACCATCCAAGTCGCCAAAGCTGTCACTTTCGGCGGCGGTCATGGCATGATGGGTAGAGATCGGATCTAACCATTGAGAATTTGCCTCACCGTTGCCAATTGGAATGCTGCCATTTTCTGCAATCCAACTAGCCTGGACACTTTCGAGAAATGTCCGATTTGGTCGATCGATCGTGGTTGCTTTTACCCAATAACAAAGTTCTGGCTGTCTGACTAAATGCTGTTTGAGACTCAGGTAAATATCTCGCGAATAGCCGACAAATTGCAAGTCTTGAGATCGATCGAAGATCGCATAAATACCAATCTGATTTTGAAGAATTTCGGGTAATTCGCCAACATCATTTATATACGGTAAAAATCCCAAGCTTTCTAAACTTGGAATATCGGTAGTCGCTGACATAACTTATAACTTGTAGATGTAAAATATTATTAGTGCTTCATGACTCGATTAGCACTGTAGTCCGATCGAATCCCGTAGACATCAAGCTTATTAATTAACTTTTTTGATAAATTGCACACAGCCGACTCGGATGAAAAATTTTCGCGGCGAACATAAAGTTAGGCGGAACATTAATAATCAAATGATCTGGAGATTGATAGTATTGTTCGGTTTCGGCGGGCATTCCTTTGGGTGTACCGGGGCTGTAAGGTACAGGCTGAAATATTATTTCAAGAAAGGTGACATGTTGACAACTTGCCTGCTCGGCAACTTGTTGTAAAAATTTTTCGCCTCTTAGTAACTCAAACAAAAGCGCTTGTACTTGAGGATCGAGGGCGAAACTTCCATCAAAATTTTCAATCACTTTTATTTTCATAAGCAAATCAATTAAGTTTTTGTGTATTCTAAAATGTAAATATCGGGCAATAAGCCACATCTAATTTAGATATTAGAATGTAGGGTGGGCAATGCCCACCAGCAAAGATGATTGCTTTTATAACTGCATTTAATCTTTTATTTGTAGATATCGATCGCGATCGACTAATTTTTAATGTCTAAACATAAGTGGTGGGCAGTGCCCACCGTAATATAAATTATTGTTTCAACTGACAGCCAATATTAAACAGTCATAATGTCTTTTTCTTTTTCGGCTAATACTTGTTCGACTTTGGCTCCATACTTATCAGTTAGCTTTTGAATTTTATCTTGGAGATCTTTTGATTCATCTTCAGATATTTCGCTAGCTTTCTCTTGCTTTTTGACATAATCGATCGCATCGCGCCGGATATTGCGGACGGAGATTTTGCCTTCTTCGGCGTACTTACCCGCTTGCTTGACAAATTCCTTCCGACGTTCGCCAGTCAGTGGCGGAATATTCAGGCGGATTGTCGAACCATCGTTGTTGGGAGTCAAGCCGATATCTGAAAGCGAAATCGCTTTTTCGATCGTACTCATACTACTGCGATCGAATGGTTGGATCGTAATCGTCGTCGAATCGGGTGTACCGATATTTGCCAGCGACTTTAGGGGTGTTGGCGTACCATAATAATCGATCGTCACTCGATCGAGCAAACTCGTACTCGCGCGTCCAGTCCGAATCGTATTAAACGAGCGGCTGACTGACTCAACCGCCTTCTGCATATGACCTTCGACATCAGCAAATTTCACAAGAACCTCCTACAAATGTACCGATTGTTTCACCCGCTACCACCCGCTGAATATTGCCCCGTTCAAATAAATTGAACACGATAATGGGAATATTATTTTCCCGACACATGGCAATTGCCGTAGTATCCATCACCCGCAAGTCTCGATCGAGAACGTGCTTAAAAGTCAAACTTTTAAATCGCTTGGCATCTGGATTGACATGCGGATCGGAGTCATAGACACCATCAACTTTAGTAGCCTTAAAAATCACATTAGCATCGATCTCGGCAGCGCGCAGGGCAGCAGCAGTATCGGTGGTAAAGAACGGATTCCCCGAACCCGCGCCAAAGACCACTACCCGACCTTTCTCGAGGTGGCGGATCGCACGGCGACGGATATAGGGTTCGGCAACTTCCTGCATGGCAATAGCGGTTTGTACCCTGGTAGGTACTCCTTTTTGTTCTAGCGCATCTTGGAGCGTAATGGCATTCATCACCGTGGCAATCATCCCCACATAGTCCGCCGTCGCGCGATCCATGCCTTTGGCTGAAGCTTTGACACCACGAAAAATATTGCCTCCACCAACAACGATCGCGACTTGAACGCCAGTGGCGACGACTTCGGATACTTCTTGGGCGATGGCTTGGACGATCGTCGGATCGATACCATAGCCAAGATCG
>NZ_JANMZA010000093.1:0-11526 GCF_031382685.1 Chamaesiphon sp. OTE_8_metabat_110
TATCCCCTATCCCCTATCCCCTATCCACAAAACCAATGTTTATCAAAAATACAATTAGGCGATTGCTGCCGCCGTCAGTGACGATTCGACTGATTGCCGATACCAATTATAAATCTGGCGAACCAGAACTCAAATTGCTCGACGATCTAGTAGATCCGCAAAGAAATAGTATTGATATCGGCGCGAATAAGGGATCTTATACTTATTTTCTCTCCAAGCTTTCCCAAAAAGTTTTTGCCTACGAACCCAATCCAGAGTTGGCAAAATTTTTGACTAAAGCATTTGCTACATCTAATGTGAGTATTTATCCAGTTGCGATATCCGATCGAGCGGGAGTAGCGCAGCTATCGATTCCGATCGTCGATACTTTTGCTTACGATCAACTCGGTAGTCTGGAACTGCCAACCTCTAGCGAAATCCAAACGTTTGATGTACCACTCCAGCGTTTGGATGACTGCGGACATACCAACGTAGGATTTATCAAAATTGATGTTGAAGGACACGAGGAAACGGTAATTGATGGGGCGATCGACTTGATTACTACACAACGCCCCGTCATGATTGTGGAAATCGAACAAAAACATCATGCCAATAAAGATATCACCGAAATATTCTCTAAAATTATGGCTTTAGGGTATGTCGGTTTTTTCTTATTTAATGGCGAACTGAGAAGTTTAAGTGAATTTTCTAAAGAGAAACACCAAGATATCAATAATTATCAAGGTCTTACTTCTTTAGGTAAAACTTATGTGTGTAACTTTATTTTTAAGCCTAGTTAGGAAGATCGATTCAAAAGAGGTGTAGCTATGAAAGTTCTGCTGTCAGCGTATTCCTGCGAACCGGGTCAAGGATCTGAGCCTGGTGTCGGCTGGAATGTAGTTCGAGAAGTCGCCAGGTATCACCAAGTTTGGGTATTGACTCGTCCCGATGAAAGCCAGGATATCATTGAAGCAGAGCTAGCACGCCAGCCGATCGATAACCTGCATTTTGTTTATTTTACTTTACCTTTTTGGCAGGATAGCCGACGGTGGGGGCATTCTGGCGGTATGCAGCTACACTATTACCTGTGGCAAATTCAGGCTTACTTTGTTGCCAAACAGCTGCATCGCGAGATCGACTTCGATCTGACTCATCACGTCACCTTTGTCAGACACTCTAGTCCGAGTTTTCTCTGCTTATTACCGATCCCGTTTGTGTGGGGACCCGTGGGCGGCGGCGAATCTGCACCGCTCGCCTATTGGCAAGACTTCAACTTCAAAAATCGAGCTTATGAAACCCTCCGCTCTATCTGGCGTTGGCTGGGAGAGCAAGATCCCTTCGCGCGGATGACCGCTCGTCGGAGCGCGATCGCATTTGCGACGACCGCAGATACCGCCAGACAAATTAGGTTAATGGGTGCGACGCAAGTGCAAGTATTATCTCAATGCAACCTGTCCGAACTAGAACTCGCTCGACTCGCCCAATGTCCGCCCCCCAGCACTCGTCCGACTCGGTTTATCAGTATCGCTCGCTTGCTCCATTGGAAAGGACTCCACTTGGGCTTACAAGCCTTTGCCCGTGCCCAACTGACCGATGCTGAGTATTGGATTTTAGGCGAAGGGGCAGAATTGCCCCGCCTGCAAGCTCTAGTACATGAGCTGGGCATCTGCGAGCGAGTCAAGTTTTTAGGGCATCTGCCGAGGGAGGGGGTATTGGCACAGCTCGGAGAGAGTTCTGTTTTAGTTCATCCCAGTTTGCACGACTCTGGCGGATTAGTATGCTTGGAAGCAATGGCAGCGGGTCGCCCAGTTATCTGTCTAGATCTCGGCGGCCCTGCGGTTCAGGTTACGGCGGAAACAGGTTTCCCGATCCCGGCACTCACTCCTGACCAAAGTATCGCTGACATCGCAACGGCAATGTGCCGATTGGCTGAAGATGTCGATCTGTGTATCGAAATGGGCAAGGCTGGACAACAACGCGCTAGAGAAATATTTACTTGGGATGCCCAAGGCAAGTTATATTCGCAAATATACAAACGGCAGATATCGTCTCGATCGCTGGGTGCAGATATCGCAGAATACGACACTTAGCTGCCTGTTAGAAATTAGCAATTTTGTTAGACAACCCCAGCTTGTCAATACCAAAATCGAGTAACTATGTCATAGTACTAAAATGTATAGCTCAAGTACGATCTCTGCAAATAAAAAAAGAGGATTTGTCAACAATTCTACACTTATTTTTATTGCCTTTGCGACAACATTCTATTCGCGAATCTTTTGCTCTATTACGCGCGCACCCTCTATTTTAAACTTTTTGCACTTTGCGATCGTGCCTTTCGTGGTGGCAATTGTGCTGTCAACAGCTCGGACGAAAGATCGCCGCCTAGTCTCGCGTACATGGTCGCTAATTATTGCCATGGGGATATTTTTGGGGACGATCGTCTTTAGTGCGATCGTTAACAATGCTGGAATTCCTAATGTCATCATTAACTTTATGATGCTGGCAGAGCCTTTTATGTTTATTCTGGCGATAACTTGTGTAGATTTCACAGTAGAAGGTCTGAATAAGTTAAGACGTTGGCTGATTATCTCGGCGATAATTAATCTAGTTCTTGCGATCGCCCAAAAAATTCTCCTGCTTGCCGGACGGATTAGCGCACATCCTTACAATGAGACAGATGGGGTGCAAGGAGTATTCTTTATATCGGGGGCTGGCGGATATATTTCTGCTGCCGTCTCAGTTAGTGTGTTTATCTATTGCTTCTTGTATCAAAAACAGGTGCCTCTGTGGATAAGGATACTAGGTCTAATTGGTACTATTTATCAGATTCAAATTGCCGATACAAAACAGGTAATTCTTGTCAGTGGATTGGCTTGGATTATACTTGCTTCGAGCAAGATCCAGAATATTAGAAAGATTGTCATGTATCTATCTTGTTTCGGATTAGCACTTGGTGCTTTCTGGTGGTTGATTCATAACGTCGCAGGTTTTGAAGCTTACGCTCAGTGGATGAATAGAAGCGACATTAATAATAATGAGGCTGGGGGAGGCTTAGATGTCAAAACGGAGGGTATCCGTCGCGTTCTTGCTTACTATCGTTCCCCCCTCAATTGGTTGGTTGGATTAGGACCTGGGCACACGCTCGGTCGGTTGGGAGGTTGGACGATTAATGATATGTGGAGCATATTGTCATTAGTTGGGGGCACAAAGCATCCTCTATATGATGAAATGTGGTCTTTTATCAATAGTAATTGGATTGCTTGGTCTACGACTCTATACGTGCCACTATTTAGCTGGGCTGGAATTTGGGGAGATCAAGGTTGGCTGGGTATTGCGGCTTACTTATATTTGGGGTTTTTAGTCTGGCATTACTTCTGCATCGATGATTTTTGCAGGTTTCTGATGTTGACAATTTTTATTTACGGCTTCTTTCTTACTCAAATGGAAGAACCTGGATTTATGCTAACTATGGCGATGCTGATTGGACTACGTTGGCAAGAGCATCGCGTTCGGACATTAGCTCATTAGTTACCAAAATTCGATCTTCTTCGATCTGACTAACAGCAGATGTTCAGTAAGAATCTAGGGATAGTTGAGCCAACAACTATCATTTTGTTAAGCTATATCTTGGTAGTCATAATATAGCTCGTGATGTTAAATTATTGCAATATTTATTGACATATTATTGATAAATCATACATTTATGGTATTATTATAACTAAATAATATCAAGCCGCTTTTGGAATAGATTACTACTAATGAAATAGTATCTAAATTATCTGAAATTATACCGCGAATCGATAGATAATTATTGTTTCAGATTGACTATTATCTATCGATTTGAGTGAAGGGGTGCTGGGATCGGATCGAGCAAAATTGTCAAGTGGCTGCTATTGACTGAAAATTCAGCTAGCTTTAAGACCAAGAGTATTTCATACAGATTATTGGAGAAAAGATCGTGCAAAATTACTTGCAGCTAACTTCAGATATCAGCCCGTATTTAATAGACAGTACAGCAGTAAAGCTGGATGAGCATGGTATATTTACCAGCCACATCGGCGAGATGACTGTAGCAATGAAAGCTAACAGTGAATTTTTCGGACATCCAGTTTGGGGGCCAGAATATTTTGAGGAATCTCATCGTAACGAAACATTTCGATCGCGTTGGCAGGCAGCAGTTGGCAGTCTGGACGGCAAAATTGTGGTCGATATCGGCTGCGGGCCGGGAAATTTCTATGCGACGGTTGGTGGTTCACCCCAGGTATTAATCGGTGTCGATGTTTCTTATGAAGGGTTGAAAATGGCGAAACAAGTAGGCTATACCCCGCTGTGGGCAGATGCTCAAGACCTACCGCTGGTAAATGGTTTTGCGGATGTGGCGATCGCGACTGCCACCATCCATCACTGCGATGATATGGCAAAAGTCCTATCTGAAGCCGCGCGGATCTTGCGTCCTGGTGGGTTACTGATGACAGATCTCGACCCTCAAGTGACGGCGATGCACTTTAAAGGGCTGGCGGCATTTATGAGAAAGCACCGTTTCAAACTCTACTGGTTGACTAGGAGTCCGCATTACCTCTCGATGGAATATCGCAAGCTGAGGATTCCCTGCGAGGCACACAATAAGATCCCTGGTGACGGAATTACGCCAGCGCTCTATCATCAGGTGTTAGATCCATTGGGGTTTGAATTCAAACTTTACCCCCACAACCACGATCTGGGCGCAGAGGTGCTTGAGGGCAATATGGGTACATTGCCCTCAAGATTGCGGATGCTCCAAAAGATGTCTGGGATCGACTCCGATAGCCCTGAAGGGGCGCAATCGATTATGTGTATCGCCAGAAAGCCCTCTGTCGGCACCTAGCCCCCAAATCGTCGATATAAGTAGGCGATCGATTCGGCAACCACAGTGCGGACGCCCTCACTCGATCGCCACCAACTACGCTCGTTATATGCTAAAACTTTAGTGCCGATAATTCCCACCTGAATAGGAGCGGGAAAGACTTTGCGGAACACTAGCCAGGTTCTGCGAGCGTGGGGGCCTAGTGTAAACACATTCATCGATTGGATCGGCGGAGCGTCAGAGCTTGCCCAATAGTGTTTGAATGCCGTCGCCGCATTTTGGGTGCGGCATTCTGGCGCATAGTCGGTCGAAACGATCTGAAGTTGGTGGGGGTTAAATCCCTGTGCAACAAGGGTGGCAGCAGCCACCTCCGCAAAGGTTTTGTACTCGGACAAGTGAAATCCGCGCGGTACGGGCGCACCGACTGTAATCAGTGTTTTGTAGCCACCTGTTTGAAACTCAGTCATCGCCGCTGCGATCGCATAGTCAGGCAGCCACCCTTCCACCACCAAAACTTCTGTGGCGACTGGATCGTTTTTTGCGAGGAACCCATGCAGGTTGACGACGAAAAATCCCAAACTCGACACTCCCAGTAGTAATACGATCGCGAGTACTCCTAAAATCGAGCATAAATTGGGTAGGCCAGCAGCACCGATCTTGATACATAACCCAGCACATTGAGGATCGATAGTTAATGACATTGACTGACAGAGCGAGCCGATCGGGGTGACTCGCGGCTAAAATACATCGATTATAGAATAAAAACTACGCTATTTATCGTGTCTTCCTGATGCTAATTTTAGTAAAAAAACGGTTAGAAAACCAGATAGCTATCGCTAGAATAAGGATATCAGAAATTATGCTGATGAAGGAGAATACCGAGCACAAGCTTTAGAGCCTTACGATCGGTATCGCTCTCAGTGCTTTGCCGTAGATTTAAAATTACCATAGTCATCAAAGTTGGGATTCAGTATTTTACCAAAGTTGACACACTACTCATGTCCGAATATAAATATAGCGAATTCATTAACTTGTCATGCACATTCTAGTTGTTGCTTTACATCGACCGATAGAGCCTACCGGAGTTTGCCGACATGCCGCTAATTTGACTAAGTGTCTCGTAGAAAAAGCTGAAATCGCCCAGGTGACTGTGGTAACTGGCACTTGGCAACAGGGCTATTTTCAAAATATCTTTTTTTCGGACGAAAAAAAGATTGAAGTTATCGGTATTGATATCGAAAATACCTCTTGGTCAAGGAACTTATGGTTCTTGTTTGGTTTGCCCAAGCTAGCCAAACAGCTTCAACCCGATCTGATTCATTTATCATTTCCATTGCCACTATTTAAGTGGTTTTTCGATTGTCCGATCGTGGCGACTATTCACGACCTTTATCCTTACAAAATTCCCGAGAATTTCGGTCGTCATCGCGCTCTACTAAATCGATTGTTTTTATGGCAATGTATTGGTAACAGTAATGCTTTGGTCTGTGTATCCCAGACAACCTTAGATGACTTAAATTTTTACTTCCCAAGAATTAGATCTCAGCCGGAAAAGGCTCAAGTTATTTACAATTATGTGGACTTCGAGCGCATCGAGCCAAAATCGCTCGCTATCCTCGAAGATCAGGCGGAGCCTTCATTTATTCTCTGCGTCGGTCAACATCGTAAAAACAAGAATATTGACTTGTTAATTCAATCGTATGCCTTACTGCAACGAGATCGTCAGATTGATGCTCGCACTAAGCTGGTAATCGTCGGTAGCATTGGCCCGGAAACCGAAAAGCTAAAACAGTCGATCGAGCAATTGGAACTGGGAGATGCCATACTGTTACTATCGGCGATCGACGATCGCGAACTTTGCTGGCTCTATCAAAAGTGTCGATTATTTGTAATTCCGTCCACGCTTGAAGGATTCTGTATTCCGCTGGTAGAAGCTTTATATTTCTCCTGTCAAGTAGTTTGTTCGGATATTCCTGTATTCAGAGAAATTGGCTCGTCTAGCTGTATTTATTTCGATTTGGCGGGAGATCCCGTCGCTAATATGGCACAGTCAATTGGCGGCGCTCTAGCAGCAACAGTGCCCACCCCAACAACTGAGGACAATCGATTTACCAAGACTCAATCTGCCACCCAATATTTGAATTTATACTTAACATTGCGATCGATCTTCTAAAGATCGCTAAGTGACGAATAATCTTTGTCGAGAGGATAACGCGAGCGAGGTATCTCTAGTACTTTCACTCGTAATAATTAGCCATTATGCTGAGGTATAAAATCTAACTTGTTTGTACGATCGAGAGAGAGGTTAAATCCGAGAAAATCATATCAGTCACCAGTTAAATCGATCTAGGTGACAATCGAAGATGTAATGTGTTTGTACTGCCTATAATGCTAGTAACAGGAAACTAACTACTATTCAACATACGGTTAACGGCGATCGATGTTTAAGTTACAATACAAAAAGTGTTATTAGGGTAATATTACTAACTGTTATCCAAGCCTAAACTCATCAACCTGTTTGGGAAAGGATTAAAGATCTCGATCTTTTGGGGACTATATAGAATGGGCAATGTTGTTAAGCGAGCATCACAACCAAATGAAGATAATTGGCGGGACAGTCATTTAGACCAGAGATCTCAGTCTAAGGCGATCGGTTCGGCAATGACGCTAGCTGCTGATGCTGAAGAAGGAGGTTTAGATCTCGATCGCGTTTGGAGAGCGATCCGCCGTCGATTGTGGATTGTGGTGCTGGCAAATATTGTCACCCTCGGCGCAACAGTCGCCTGGAGCCGGACTCGCCCCACAGCGTACGAGGGTCAATTCAACATGCTAATCGAACCCGTTACCGCTGAAGGTCAAGTAGTTTCTTCGATTAATAAAGTCAATCAAACAAGTGTTGAAGAGCAAGACTTAGGTAGCGCTCAATCTTTAAAAACGACTCTAGACTATCCGACTCAAATTCAGATTCTCTTGAGCGATAAGATCTTGCTACCCGTAGTTAAAGAGCTTCAGGTCGATTACCCCAAACTTTCATATGAAACCTTGCGAAAGTCGTTGACAATCAATCGCCTCAAAGACCAATCGGAAACAAAAATATTAGAAGTTCACTATCGCTCTGGCTCCGCCAAGGAAACCAAGCGAGTGATGAAGCTGCTATCTGATGCTTATATTCAATATAGTTTGAGAGAACGGCAAACCAATGTTCGTCGAGCGTTGCAATTTGTAGACGCTCAACTGCCAAAAGTCAAAAATCAAGTCAGCCAGTTGGAGTTAACATTACAGAAATTTCGGGAAGAGAATAACTTAGTCGATCCCACAACTTTGGGTGCCCAACTCGGCACTCAAATGGGTGCGACCAAACAAGATCGATCGACAGCGCAAGTAGAGCTAGCCAAGGCGAAGCAGCTTTATCAATCGCTTTTAGACCAGGTGCAACTTCAGCCTAAAACTGCTGAAGCCGCCTCCGTGTTGAGTGAGGCTCCTGGATACCAACAACTAGTCAAACAACTACAAGAGATCGACATAGAATTAAAGACTCTATCTGCACAATTGACTGAGGAGCATCCTCGGATAATCTTGCTCCGAGAAAAACGAAAAAACTTACTGCCGCTCCTCCAACAAAATGCCGATGCGCTATTAGGTAGTAAACTAGCTCAGAGCATTCCTAATGTTCAGGCATTGCCATATCAAAATGGACTCAGACAAGATCTGAGCAAACAATTAATTGCTGCTGATACCCAAGTAAAGGTGTGGGAAGCTAAGCTCAAAAGCTTAAATTTAGTCAATGACTCCTTAGCTGGCGAAACAAATCGACTGCCAATTATTTCCCGTCAATATGAAGATATTCAACGTCAATTAAAAATTGCCACCGAACAACTGAGCAAGTTTTTGCAAAAACGGGAAGAGTTGATGATTAATGCCGCTCGTCAAGAGGTGCCGTGGGAATTGGTAGCACTGCCTGCTGTTAAGGAAGTTTCAGCAGGTAGTTTGACGAGCAACTTAGTCTTGGGTTCGGTTGCGGGTCTAATTTTAGGAACGGGAGTAGCTTTATTAGTCGATAAAATGAATAATGTGATTTATTCACTTAAAGACTTACGCGATGCGCTAGATATTCCAATTTTAGGCATGATTCCCGAGCGTGAAGATGAGAGTAAATCGAGCGTTAAATCAAAAAATAGTAAGCAAAAAAATGGCGTTTCATCACTGCGTCGAAGAAATAGTTCTAATACTACAACTGCCTATCAATTTTCACCATTCATTGAGTCCTTTCGCGCGCTCAATTCTCAAGTGCGGCTATTGAGTCCAGATGAACCCGTACGCTCGCTGGTTGTGAGTTCCTCTTTACCCGACGAAGGTAAAACTACGATTTCGATCCAATTGGCTCAAGCCGCAGCCGCAATGGGTCAAAGAGTCTTGCTCGTCAATGCCGATCTGCGCAAGCCAAATTTACAAAGTTTAGTCAACCCCCACGATCGCAACGACACAATTTACGGTTTAACTGATATCATCGCTGGTAATTCTCAGTTGATGGAGACGGTTCAACTTTTACCAGGAGAAGAAAACTTGTATATTCTCCTCTCAGGTTCGATCGCGCTAGATCCAACGAGTATATTAAGCTCGCAAAAAATGAAGGATCTGATGAAAACTTGCGAACGTAACTTCGATCTAGTTATCTATGATACAGTTCCTTTAAACTTTGCCGATTCACTATTATTAATTCCCCAGACAGATGGATTATTAATGGTGACTAGTCTCGGGAAAGTCGATCGAGAAGTTCTCCGCAGCTCACTCCGAACGCTAGAGGTATCTAGAGTTGCAGTGTTGGGTCTAGTGGTGAATATGGTCGCAGATCGTCAGTCTTCAGCCGGGGCATATTACGATCGCAAAGTAGCTAATGTTGCTTAAGCATTGCTGGAGTAGGATCTTGGAGCGAGAACACAGAAGTTGCCATGTTGTTGACTCGATTCTCGTTCCGTAAGCGCAAAGCGCAGGCGTTGCCAACGCGTTGGCGATAGCCTGCCGTTAGGCACAGCGTCTGCCTGCGCAGAGAGGCTACGCCAACGACAACATTCGGCAGGATCGCAGTACCGATCTACAATAGAGACATCTCCCCAGCAGGTGAATTTAATCACCTAGCGGGGAAGCTCAAATATTTGTCATGAGTCCCTTGCTGCCAACTGCTGCGTATATTCATATCCCCTTCTGTCGGCGGCGGTGCTACTACTGCGACTTTCCCGTGTTTGTAGTTGGAGATCGCTCTAACGGTGCGAATTCTGGTAACATCCAGCTTTATGTCGATCGATTGGCACAAGAGATTGCCACGCAGACAAATTACCATCAACCTCTCGAAACGGTCTTCTTCGGTGGCGGCACCCCTTCACTGCTTACCGTCGCGCAATTAAGTCAGATTTTAGATTTATTAGCCGCTAAATTTGAGATCGCCAGTAATGCCGAAATCTCGATGGAAATCGATCCGGGGACATTCGATCTAGCTCAACTTAAGGGCTATCTCCAGGCGGGGGTAAATCGGGTCAGTATCGGCGTGCAAGCCTTTCAGGACAACCTATTGCAATTATGCGGTCGATCGCATACTGGCGGCGATATTTACGCTGCTGTAGAGTTACTTCATCGAGGGGGTGTCACCAACTGGAGTCTCGATCTGATTTCTGGCTTACCCCAACAAACTCTGGCTGACTGGGAAGCTTCTCTTAAGTGCGCGATCGCCCTCCAACCAACTCATATTTCCTGTTACGATCTGATCGTTGAAGCCCAAACCCCCTTCGCCAAGCAATATCAACCTGGCGATAAACCTCTCCCCAGCGACGAAACCACCGCCCAGATGTATCGCACCGCTCAGCAGATCCTTCGCAGTGCTAGCTACGAACATTATGAGATTTCCAACTACGCCAAACCCGGCTATCAGTGTCGCCACAATCGCACCTATTGGCAAAATCAACCCTACTATGCTCTCGGTATGGGTGCAGCCAGCAATCTCGAAAATTATCGCTTTACCCGTCCCCGCAAGACGCAGGAATACTACCAATGGATCGCGGATGGTGGCAATTGGCGCGTAGATCCGACCCCAGTTGAAGATCGGTTTTTAGAAACTTTGATGCTAGGATTGCGATTATCTCGTGGCGTGAGTCTAAAGGCGATCGAGTCCGAATTTGGGATCGATCGAGTCAACAGTCTATTAAAATGCCTACAGCGATATCAGCAGCAGGGATGGGTAGAGACGATCGCGGTTGCCGAGGGCGATTGCTACTTGCGATTATCAGATCCAGAAGGGTTATTATTTTCTAATGTCGTATTGACAGAAATCTTTAGTCAGGAGTTCTAAAAATAATGCGATCGAGTTGATGTGATGATGAATTCGCTATTGAACGTCAGTTCGGGATAAGAAGAGCCTAGAGACTAAAGTCTCTGCTCATGATGCAAAGTCCGCCTTCGCGGACTAGCTAATTAGTCCGCGAAGGCGGACTTTGTAACAGTAGCCCCGATTTGCGGCGCGCGCACGCCTTTGTTTCCCGACGGTTTAGCGGCGTTTTTTTTAGGGGGTTTCCCCCCCAAAAAAAAAACGCCGATAAACCGTCGGTAAACAAAGGCGTGCGCGCGCCGCAAATCGGGGCTACTGTTACAAAGTCCGCCTTCGCGGACTAATTAGCTAGTCCGCTAAGGCGGACTTTGCATCATGAGCAGAGACT
>NZ_JANMZA010000101.1:0-1963 GCF_031382685.1 Chamaesiphon sp. OTE_8_metabat_110
ATCCGCAAACGGGCAACCTCACGCCAGAGGCGATCTCGCGGGCGGTAGGCGCACTCAAACGCTGTCAGGAAGTTGCCAAGAGTCTCAATGTCCAGCAGATCTTGGCAGTAGCGACTAGTGCCGTCCGCGAAGCGCCCAACGGGCATGAATTTGTTAGATCGATCGAGACAGAACTGGGCTTAGCCGTAAATATTATTTCGGGACAAGAGGAAGCGCGGCGGATCTATCTCGGTGTCCTATCGGGAGTCGAGTTTAATAATATCCCCCATCTGATTCTCGATATAGGTGGCGGCTCGACCGAA
Source organism: Chamaesiphon sp. OTE_8_metabat_110 (assembly GCF_031382685.1). Classification (NCBI taxonomy): domain Bacteria; kingdom Bacillati; phylum Cyanobacteriota; class Cyanophyceae; order Gomontiellales; family Chamaesiphonaceae; genus Chamaesiphon; species Chamaesiphon sp. OTE_8_metabat_110. Next base: position 303 of record NZ_JANMZA010000101.1, read on the forward strand.
TTAATCCTCGGGGATAGCCACGAACCCCGCACCCTCAGTAGTACCAAAATTGGTGCCGTGCGGCTCACCACCGAATTTTTAGCAAATAATCCCGTTAGCGATCGCGCTTTAAGTTATCTTCAAGCCTATGTGCGCGGACAGTTAGAACGACCGATCGACGATATCAAAGCCAACCTCCAACCGGGCGAAATCCCCAAAATGGTCGGCACCGCTGGGACGATCGAAACCCTTGCCGCCGTCCTCAATTTAGATAAAAATGGTCAGGTACCCGATCGAATTCATGGCTTCAAGATTCAGCTAACCGAACTCCGCAACCTCATCAATCGGCTGCGACGGATGACAGTCGCCGAGCGCGCCGCCATTGAGGGCATTTCCGAGCGGCGAGCAGAAATCATCATCGCCGGGGCGGTAATTCTCCAAGAAGCGATGACGATGCTAGGAATGCAGTCGCTTTCAGTCTGCGAACGCAGCCTCCGAGAGGGCGTGATTGTCGATTGGATGCTCACTCAAGGACTGATTGAAGATCGGCTCAAATATCAAGGTTCGATTCGCGAACGCAGCACGCTCAAAATCGCAGGTAAATACGGCGTCGATATCCCCCACAGCCAGCGCGTCGCCGAACTTGCCCTGAGTCTGTTCGACCAAACCTACGGACAGATCCACACCTGGGATAAGTCCATTCGCCAGTTGCTCTGGAGTGCGGCAATCCTCCACAATAGCGGTCACTTTGTCAGTCACGATGCCCATCACAAGCATTCTTACTATCTAATCCGGTATGGCGAGCTACTGGGCTATACGGAATCCGAAATCGATATCATCGCCAACATTGCCCGCTACCACCGCAAAAGCCCCCCCAAAAAGAAACATCAGAATCTGCAAAACCTCACCAAAATTCACAGAACGATCGTCTCCGAACTGAGCGCCATTCTCCGTCTCGCTGTCGCCCTCGACAGACGCCGCATCGGGGCGATTAAAGATGTCAGCCTCAATTGCGATCTAGCTACTCGCGAGTGTCATCTGACATTTTTTCCGACAGATCCCCTCGATGCGTGCGTCCTCGAATGTTGGAGCTTGGATTATAAGAAACCGATTTTTGAAACTGAGTTCGATCTTAAGTTATTGACGACTAGAGGTTAGGGCGACGATTTGCGTTAGTTACTAGCTAGAGCGGTGCAAATATCTATTAGATAGCGATCGCTTGAAACCTAGATGGCAAGCTGAAACCTAGCTGGTGGGCAGTGCCCACCCTACTGGGACGACACGACTAAAACTGTGGGCGTTCAGAATTCTGAAAAATACAATGAGTAACATTTTGAGCGAGATCTTTACCCACATTTTTAGTCGTGTCGAGCCACTACTGGCTCTTACCCATTACCCATTACCCATTACCCATTACCTCTTACCTACCCTTCTGACATCTGTCGCCCTAATTTAACCTTTTCGCGTAATTCCCCGTCCGTCTGCACGGCGGGGATGTAAGCGAGGTGAGTAACGAGTCCCACCCTCGAATAAATTTGACCACCGCTCAAAAAATGAGTGGGGTGGGCGAGGCGCGAACAACTTCTAGGACTTAGGCGCATCTTGAGATTGAATGTATTGTTTGACAATTTCCAAAGGCGCACCACCAACAGAAACAATACAGTAAGCGTCAGTCCAAAAAC
>NZ_JANMZA010000018.1:0-15238 GCF_031382685.1 Chamaesiphon sp. OTE_8_metabat_110
CGAGCAATTTGAGTTCTGGTTCGCCAGATTTATAATTGGTATCGGCAATCAGTCGAATCGTCACTGACGGCGGCAGCAATCGCCTAATTGTATTTTTGATAAACATTGGTTTTGTGGATAGGGGATAGGGGATAGGGGATATGGGATAGGGGATAGTGGATAGTGGATAGCTTGCACTGAGCGACAGCCGAAGTGTGAATAGTGACGCAAGCGCCCCATCTCCCCCTCTCCCTCACTTCTTATTCGCGATCGTTCGCTCGTATACTTGAGCTACGCACTCGGCATTACGTTCCCAGGTAAATGCTTTGACTCGTTCCAAACCGCGATCGACTAGTTCTTGATAAAACTGTGGTTCATGGTACAGCCGGATGGCAGCAGCAGCTATTTCATCCGCACTAGTAGGTGCGACTAAAACACCAGCATCGCCCACGACTTCTGGCATCGCTGACGCGTTTGACGTAATCGCTGGCGTACCACAAGCCATAGCTTCCAATAGTGTCATCCCAAAGCCTTCATACAATGACGGTGCGACTAAAACATCGGCGGCATTGTATAGTTGCAGTAGTGTGGATTTATCGGGCTTGCCAAAATAACGGACGATCGATTCCAGTCCTCGATCTTGAATGAACTGCTGTTGTGCGGAAGTAAAATCAGCGCCAGCTTTCCAGAAGGCAATCGGGAGTTGCCTATCTTTTAAAATTGCGATCGCCTCAAGGATCGTGTCAATATTCTTCCGGGGATGGTTAGATCCCACATTTAATAGGCAAAATGTTGCGGGGGAGATGTGCTGTTGCTGACGGTAGGCTGCAATCGCCGATTTTGGTAGAGGCCCAAAGATGTCTTCTACGGCATTGGGAATGACCGTAATCTGCGTGGGATCGATTTCCAAAATCTCGGTAGTATCGCTAGCAGTAGCTGAGGATACCGAAATAAGATGGTCTGCATAACGCATCCCATTGACAGAATACAACCAAGCGCGTTTGCTGACAATCGGTAATTGCACCGATCCTTGTAAGTTATCTGGAAAAAAGTAGTTAGCCAGATCGTGACAGGTGACGACAATCGGGCTGCCAGAATTTTGCAACCAGTAGGCGATATTGGCATCACAAGGTTCGACAATATGAAAAATATCTGCCACTTGCTGTCGAACCGCTTGGGGATATCGCCAGAACCGCTCGTAGTATTTTTGAATTCTTAGCGATATAGAATAACTACCTCGATCGAACGATCTGGGCACCAGCTCAATAATTTCCCACTCTGGACGAACTTTTTTCAGTCCGGCAATAAGATTGTCGGTGTAAATATCTAAGCTAAATTCGGCCATTGTCCGAGCGATTGCTACGCGCATTCGAGTGTCTCCTCTGGTGGGTAGTCGAGCGATTGCTGCCACAGATTCAGCGATCTAGTGGCAATCTGTTGATGGGAATAAAATTGGCGAACGCGGTCGATGCCATATTGTCCCACCTCTTGTCGCCAATCTGGATCGGCGATCGCGCGTTCCAAAATTGCTGCCAGCCCGATCGCATCATCTTCCTTAAATATTAGATCGGATCTCCCGATCGCATGAGGAATTTCACCACAATCAGAGCCAACCACTGGCACACCCATTGCCATCGCTTCGATCAGCACGTGACCGAATTGTTCCTTCCAGGTTGGAGTCGATCGAGAAGGCAAGATCAGCACGTCGAATGTGCCGATTTGTGCGGGCGCAGCTTCATGTCGAATCGCCTCGTGCCATATAATCCGCTTGTCAATTTGCAAAACTGCGGCAGCTTGCTGTAGTGCTATGCGTTCTGTACCCGACCCACACACTGTAATCGTGAAGTTCAAGCCACGTTCTTGCAGGCATCGCGCGGCGGCCAATAGGGTATCGACCCCTTTTTCGGGAACTAAGCGTCCCAAGAAGCCGATATTAAATTCAGCTTGAGGGTCTCGATCGGTTTTAGGTGCGAACAACTGAGTATCGACGCCTATTTGCGGCATTACTTCCAGCCGTCCAGTATAGCCCCACCGCCGCAGAATTTTTGCACCATCCTCATTTCCCGAAATTAACGCACTCACAGTATTCAGGACAAACTGGCAGGTTAACTGACGCAAAATGGGCAACTTTCGTTCGATGTTTTCCCAACCGAAGACGATCGAGGGTTTGCCTGTTAACCTGCTCCACATGGCGACTTCAAAAGCCAGCACGGAAAATACTTCCGCTTCGACTTGTACCAGATCGGGTTGAAAATCTTTCAATACCCGACCGAGTGCCCAGGGCAGATAGCAGTAAGCACCCCCGCGCCCGCTGAACAGCACTGGGGCTTGATAGATTTTGATTCTGGGATAGGGTTTCTCGACTGGCATCGTGCGATTCCACTCCGCAGCCTTCCAGTTACTAGGTACCAGCAACCCGACATCGACGCGATCGGTTGCGGCGATCGCGTCCAATTTGCCCTGATTGACACCGACAACGTACGCATGACTGACAAACAACACTCTTAATTTGCGACCTAGCTGGGCTTGAATTAAAGGGGTTTGTGCGGTATCTACAGCATTCATTATTCTCTTCCTCAACTACTCACGAGAGCGCGAATTTTTCTAACAGTCCAATCGATCGCTTTGGGTCGAAATTGGGGAGCATATAACCAGGTCATGGCAGGTCGTGCCAGTGCTAATGGCATCAGACCCACCCAGATAAACCAAAGACTGTAGATGACACACTTTTGCCAGTTGAATGTAGAATATTTCCACAGCGAACGGATACCCTGGTAAATCAACGACCACGCTCGATCCGATGGTACCGGATGATTTTGAGGATCTAGCCTTAACGAAATCATCCGCGACCAGAGGCGACCGATCGATCTTTGTGCCAAATCAGTTGGTAATATCTGCCCTAGCTCTGCGGCTTTTTGCTCCAGCAAAGCATAGTTTTGTAAATCGTGACAGACAAATCGCCGGAATCGATCGCCTGTAACTGTCGCCAATGCCCATTGATTACTGTTATGAATTCGATAAGCACCCAATGGTTCTTCAATCGCAGCAACTTCCCCAGCAAAGGGAATAAGCATCGATAAATAATCATCTGCTGTCAATTTATAAGCAGCGGGAATCGGGAAAATTGGTGCCATCGCCTTGCGGCTGAGTGCATTGCCGCTGGTGGGCGTACTGGTATACCCACCGAACTCCAGCAAAGTTTTCCAGACTTCACCTGTTGCTAATGGCTGGCTACCTTGAGGGGATGTATATCCCAGTGACTGACCCTCAGCATCTACCACCTGTAGACGGTAGTGTACTTTAGCCAGATTTGGTTGCCAGATGGCGACAATGCGTTCGATGGCTGTGGGCATTAGGTAATCATCAGCATCTAGAAATACAATGATGTCGCCGCGACTTTTGGCAAATCCACTGTTGAAGGCGGCTGCTTGCTTGCCATTGGGCTGGAAGATCGGCACGATCCGATCGCCATATCTGGTAATAATCTCGCGAGATTTATCCGTCGAACCGTCATCGACAACAATAACTTCCGTATGAAGATAAGTTTGATTTAAAGCACTATCGATCGCCTCCGTCAGGAAGCGATCGTAATTATAATTATTGATGATGATGCTAACTAAAATATCATTCATATTTAAAAACGATCGAGTCCCGATCGACAGCTATCTCCTTTATCCCAAAAGTTGATATTTCAAAGAGCGACTATAATAGTAGAGTGCGGATAACACCTTTCCTTGTTTTAACGATTCATTGCCAGTACGTTTGCTATTGTAAGCACACAGTTGACGATACTCGGAGGCAATCTCATCAAAGAAAGGATTTTGATAAACTTTTTCCGATACAAAGAGAGTTTCCAAACAATTTTGGAGGGCGCGGGTAGATGTACCGCTACCACCATGAATCCGATATTCCGTCAACCGTTCTGGTACATAAAAAACATCCATCCCACTACTCACCAGACAAGAGCTGAGAAAGAAATCGTAGGCACCCCCTACCTTTTCGGAGTATGCCGACCAATCGATCGCCGACTTCCGAAAAACTGCCGATGATGCTAGCGGAATCGATTTATTGAAAATCAACTTTTGGGGTTGTTTTACCAGTCCTCGATCTATTCCGCTGCGGCCAAATCTCGTAGTTTGTTCTTCGGTTTTAGTCACCATTCGATCGCCAGCCGCATCGATAATCCAATGATCGCAAAAAGACAGACAAATGTTTGGATTTGACAACATTTCGGGCACTAATTTCTCTAAAAAATCTGGCAACCAGCGATCGTCATCATCGAGTTTTGTGAGTAAATCGGCGCGAGCGGCTTGAAAGCCACTCAAATTATTCATGGCAATTCCCAAATTTTGAGGATTAGCTCGATAAATAATACGCGAGTCTTCATAGCTCTGGCAAAGATCGGCGATTTTTGGTTCGGCACTATCATCACAAACAACGATCTCAAAATCGGTAAAAGTTTGCGCGAGCGCACTCTCGATCGCCTCTTTGAGATAATCGATCCGCTTGTAAGCAGGCATGATAATTGAAACGGCTGGCAATGAATCATTCATAAGTTCGCTCCGGTCTTAAATTTTATGTCAATATCAAGATAATTTATAGATTTAAGTATTTTGTCGAGTATTGAGAGTGAAAATTAGTACTCTTGCTCGTTTCGGTCTCTAAATTTATGGGAAATTAATTAGTTATTGCCATTTCTAATGCTTCTCTAGTGCTGATTTTATCGAATGTCATTAAGGCTTGAGCTACGACTTGATCCATGTTGTAATACTTATAAGTTGCCAGCCTGCCGACGAAATGTACCCTAGGAGTGGCATCGGCAAGTTCTTTATACTGTTTGTAGAGTTCTGCATTTTCCGGACGCGGAATTGGATAGTAAGGATCGCCTTCAGCTTGAGGAAACTCGTAGACAATGCTGGTTTTATGATGCTCCTGTCCGGTCAGGTATTTAAACTCAGTGACGCGAGTATAGAGATGCTCGTTGGGATAATTAATCACGGGTGCAGATTGGAAGACAGGTCGATCTTGAGTTTCGTGTTTGAATTCGAGCGATCGATACGGCAACTTTCCAAACCGAAGATCGAAAAAGTCATCGACTGGCCCGGTATAAATCATTTCTTGATAAGGAATGACCTGTTGAATTTCTCGATAATCGGTGTTGAGCATCACTTTGATATTCGGATGCGCCAGCATGTTCTCAAACATCGGCGTAAAGCCATGTAGAGGCATTGACTGATATGTATCGGTAAAATACCGATCGTCGCGATTGGTGCGGGTGGGAACGCGAGCAGTGACCGATCGATCGAGTTCTGAGGGATCGATGCCCCATTGTTTGCGGGTATAGTTGCGGAAAAACTTTTTATATAATTCTTGTCCGACTTTACTAACGACGACATCCTCTGATGTCAAAATTTGCTCTCGTGGCTCGGCTACCGATGCCAAAAACTCTTCGACTTCAAATGCGGTTAGGTTCAATCCATAGAGTTGATTGATCGTATTTAAGTTGATCGGGATTGGGACGAGCTGACCGTCAACGCTAGCCAGAACGCGGTGTTCGTAACGTCGCCACTCGGTAAATAACGATAGATATTCAAAGACATCGCGGGAATTGGTATGAAAAATATGCGGACCGTATTTATGGATCAGTACGCCATCATTGTTGTAGCGATCGTAAGCATTGCCGCCGATATGGTTGCGACGATCGACAATTAATACTTTTTTGCCCAACTGGCTTGCCAATCGTTCTGCCAAAACGCTCCCTGCAAACCCCGCACCAACAATCAGATAATCAAACATGAGAATGCGCTCCTTTAACTAGTAATCTCGATCGAAGATTAGGATTTATGAATATCGGCAGGATCTTTGGCAAACAGAAAATCAGTGATAAATCCGAAGGATTTAGGGAAGGTATATCTGAACGTATCTACAAATCCGGAAATACCATAGTATCTCAATCGGAATGCTGCCACATGCAGCAAAGCATAAGGCAGATAAAATAATGCTTTCCCTTTGTTATTATCAGTGGAAAAATAACGTTTGAAGGTCACATATATTCGACTGGCATCGTGATATGGTTTGTAGTAATCGCGATTGATTTCTGATGGGTAGTGAAAATTAATCGCTTCTGGGAAGAGCACGATCTTATATCCTTTAGTAATTGCTCTAGTGGTAAGATCGATTTCGTCATTTCCATATACCAATCGCTCATCAAACAAAACTTTTTTAAATACCGATACTGGAAAAATCGCACTATTGATCACCACCGATTTGATGATATCGCCTTGCTTGTATTCAACACTCTGCCAGCCAATAAAAGTTTGATCGCCAGGATAGAGTAGTCTGCCATTGACATTCTCAATGCCACTCAGAATCACATTATCGATTTCTTCTGATTCAGCACATTTCAACCAGCGAGCGTGCATCATTTCCAAGAAATTCTCGGTCAAGATGACATCATCATCAATAAACAGTACATGAGAACCCGCGACCGCACTCAAGGCTTTATTTCGATTTGCACCTAAACCTCGTCGTGGCCCTTCGATATATTTGATATTGGGAAAACGAGCGGCAACCAACTCTTTGGTTCGCTCGTCCGTACTGTCATCGGACACGATCGTTTCAAATGCGGGATATGTCGATCGCTCGACTGAATTTAAGGCTTTGGTTAGGTCGTCAGGACGATTTCTCGTACAGATACAAACAGAAATGTTCAAGAGCATATCCGTGTTTCGATCGAGGGTATTCATCATTTTTTTACAGGTATGTTTACTTTTAAATTGACCCGATTGAATTAGATTTCTAATAATAAGTTTTTTACAGTTTTTCCAGATACATTCCAATTCAGGCGAGACTCATACTCATGAAAAGATGAGAGAGCCAATTCAATATAGTTAGAGTAATTGGTAAATAGATTTAAAATATAGCTGCAATATTCTTGGATATCGGCAGTTACATCGAAGGTTTTACCATTGAGATTGTCTTTGACGATCGTGGGAATACCACCAACATTGGTAGACAAACAAGGCACTCCAACTGCATTAGCCTCACACAATACGATCGGCGTACAATCTGCAAGTGAGGGGATAATTAGCAAATGTGACTCGGCAATTAAGCGAGCAATTCGCGCTTTGCCTAAATCTGTAGATTTACTAATAAAACCTAGTGGCTTAACAAAATCGGGTAATGGATCTGCGGAAATCGGTTGACAACCAACGAGTGTCAGTTCGGTATTTAAACCTGCGTTGTTTAATGCCGTAGCAACTTTAAGTGCCACGTCGCCGCCTTTGCGATACCAGTCAACTCCTAAAAACAGCAGTTTACAAAGATTTTCCGGTCGAGCGGCGATCGCCGCTCGGACTTCAGCCGCATCATATTTGACTTCGATATTTGCGCCAAACGGAACTACTTTAACTTTAGACTTATCTACTCCATAGCGAGAGATTGCGGCTTGTGCTGCCCAATCAGATGAATAAATCGCTAACTGACATTTTTGATGAGCTTGTTGTTCTACATTATGCCAATCGCTCATCGACTCCTCGCAGACATTACTATAGTCTGGATAATAGTCTAACAGGCTGTCAAAGCTGGCATCTGCCCAAAAGACCATCGGTTGTTTGGATTCGAGATAAGCAAGGGGATTTGCCGATGCACTAAAGACAATATCTGCCTGAGCATCCATTAATCGATCGGAAATTTGTCGAGCATAACCTTTGAGAACGCAGGGGGTAGGATTCTTTAAATATTTTTTCCGAAATAGTTCGTGATAATGTCGCTTATATTTTTGCACAAGGCGACACCTAACTGAAATGTCTAATGGACCGATGTAATCTAAATTGCACGATTGATTTTGAAGCGACTGTGCAATATAGTAGCCTAGCCCCGACCAATCATTAAATCCTTTTAAAATCCGCGAATCATAAGGTGTTATGTATGCTAGTTTCATAAGTTGGGTTCCTGTTGGGCGCAATCGAAAGATCCAGTGTCGAACGATCGAGATCGGTTGGGGATAGACGATCTCAAACTCGATCGAAAAGCCTGTGCATACTAGGTAAACTACGATCGAATCTTTTAATAAATTTCCATCGTCGAGCGAGGGTATCTATTGAAATCATCTGTGAGGCTCCTGCCGCACGGCTGTGATAGAGAAGTTAAAGTTTGAAATAAAACAATTGTCATTGTCCCAGAACTACCTCCTGATAGCTTCCTGACTTGAGAATTCGACCTCGATCGATCTGATAAATACAATCGCAATGCTCGATCGTCGAGAGGCGATGGGCGATGATAATAATCGTTTTGCTCCTACTCAAGGCTTTGGTAGCTGCCGTTACCAGTTGTTCGGTTTCATTGTCTAGGGCAGCGGTGGCTTCATCGAAAACTAGAACTTCGCGCTGGTGGTAAAGGACGCGAGCGATACCGACTCGCTGCCTTTGCCCGCCCGATAGCAGCACGCCGCGCTCGCCAACCATCGTGTGGATGCCATTGGGTAAATTTTCGACCACATCTTGCAACTGCGCCATCTCGATCGCTTGTTGGAGTCGCAGCCGATCGATCGACCCATCGGCAACGCCAAAGGCAATATTGCGCTCTAGCGTATCGTCGGTGAGGAAAATGGATTGGGGCACGTAACCCAAGATATTTTGCCAAGCTCGCAGATCTCGATAAACCGATCTGCCATCGACCTTGATATCTCCAGACTGAGGCAAAAATAGCCCCAAGATTACATCCACCAAAGTTGTCTTCCCAGAGCCAGATTTACCAATAATACCAATCGATTGCCCCTTGGCAATTGTGAGGGAGATATCTTCTAAAACCAAGCGCGGATGCTGGGAATATTGGAAATTAATGCCCTCTAAGGCGATCTCGCGCGTGAATGACATTTGTTCGCGCTGGGCGGTTGCCATCTTCCCACCAGCTTGGGCTGGCGTATTTGCGATTGGTAACGGCACTTCTCGCTCCAGTTGCTGGAGGTCGAAATATAACTTATCGACTGCAAAACTATTTGCCCGCATCACGTTCAATCCCGATACCAAATTACCGGATGCAGGCAGCAGCCGAATTGCCGCCAAGCCGAAAATCCCCAGCACCGCACCCAGATCTCGATCGCCGCGATTCAAGGTTACGAATAACAGGGTAAAGCCGACCAAAAATGTCAGCATCAAGGCTTCGATCGCGTAACGCGGTAAATTGCCGTAGCTCTGAGAGAGTGTCAGATTGGTAGCAAATTTGGCTGACTGTTCCTCCATTTGCTGTTGGAAATATGCCTCGCAACCAATTACCCGCGTCTCTTTCAAGCCGCCTAATCCATGGTTGAGAATGCGAATCATCTCGCCTGCCGCTTGCCAACCTTCTTTTCCCCATCGCACCAGGCGATGTTTCATTGCTTGCGACAATACCAGCATTGCCAACAACAACATCCCAATTAAAATCAAGGCGAACGCATCAGTTTGAATTAGCAGGATCGTTAACGCCAATGTCACCAACAGATTGGAGATCGATGTCAGCAGGGGCATCACTACACCGAGACAAACATTATCGGTAGTGGAAATAATGTCCTGAATCAGGTTCGCAGAATTGATATTTAAGTGAAAACTATAGGGAGCGGCTAGATACGCTTGCATCAACTTGCAGGAGAGATCTCTTTTTAAGTTATAACCAAATTGAAATACTGATTTTTGGGCTTGAAAGCTTAAAAATGCTTTGATATAAAAGGTGGCGATCGCGAGTGCGCCCAAGCCTAGCAAAAATTGTCGCTCCGAACTAAAATTCAAGGTGATGTAGGCTAAATTCAACCACCGATTGCTAGCGATAAATTCTGGATGAGTGGCGATCGCAATGAATGGACCGATGATTCCAGTTCCTAAAATTTCCAAGCCAGAAATCAAGACAAATGCCAATAGCGTCACAATTAGCGATCGATAATGACCCCTAGTAAGATAAAGAAATTTGGTTAGATACTGCAACACGATCGGTAAATAAAAGATTGAATAAATTAACGAGCAATGAGCGAAACGAATATCAAACTTAGCTAAAATTTTTGACTAAAACTTTTAGCTTGCCAGCCAACTTTAGTTGCAGTCGTCGCCAGATCGTCAATCGCCATCCCGACCATGCCGTCCGATCGATGTACTTAAAAAAGTCTTCTTTGCGGGGACAATGGCGCGATGTCCATGGCTTCTTCGCCGAAGCATAGTGAACGATCGCTGGCTGGTGAATGAGATTGTGGTAGATATCCTTAGTAAATAAGCTCTCGCGCTCGTCTTGCCAAGCTAAATAACTACTTGTATCGTAATCATAGAAAGAAGTGGAATTAAAATTCCATTTGGGATCGATTTGTCCCCATTTGCCCGCCAGCAGGGGATTTAATATATCCTGATCGTGCCAGCGAACGAACTGTTTATTGTGCTGGAGATAATCCATCGACTGGTTGCAAAAGTCATCAGCCCGCCACTTTTGAAGGTTAATTACCAACACCCCAGCATTGAAATATTTCGCATCTGCTGAAATGCCCAATTCGCGATAATTTAACAATCCATTAGCTGTCGATACATAGCGAATCCAGGTATCCTGTGCTGCTAAGATGTAATTATCGCCCAATTGATATTGCCAGAGTTCTGCCAGATTTCCCTTGACGACAAGATCGCAATCTAAGTAAATAACTTTGTTTATTTCAGCAGGTAAGACTTCGGGAATGAGAATTCTAAAAAATGTGGCGACCGAGAGATATTGAGAAATAGTTTTGCCGTCGGGGCCGAGGGTATGATTGATTTGCTTGAGATGCTCGATCGCTGGCAAATTGGGAACTGTTAAAAATTTTAGTTCGCATTTTGCCGATTGCGTCGATTGCCAAATTTTTTGTTTATTACGTTCTTGAATACCGCCATCGAGGATGTAAAATACGAGTCGAGCATCGCCCTGGTAATTATCGATCGCCGATCGCAAGGTAACGGCGAGCGGCATGGCATAATTATCATCAGCAGCACAAACAACGATAATCGGATCGGCGGCGATTGAAGGTTTAATTGCGGCGCGATTTGCTAAAACTTCAACTTGCATAAAAATATCCGTGTATCTATGTGTATATTAAGGGCAATACAGAAAGAAAACCTCGGTCAAATGCCTGTAACAGCGGCAAATTTAGCACGCATTTGATAGTAACGATCTCTCCACCGAGACGAAGCTAGCATATTAAGTTGATTGCCGCGCCATCCATAGCGTTCGACCAGACTCAACCATAGTTCCCAGCGTTGCGGTAGCGGCATCAATGGCAGGTGCCACTGGGCGACCTGCTGGAAATTGGCGCGACCGAGCGAAGCATGGGAGCACAAGAGTGCGTCTAGCTCGCCCAAACATTGTTCGGTCTGGGACTCAGCAGCTTTGACTCTGGGCAGACTGGCAGCTTGGCAATAGATTTTTTCGAGCGTATCGAGCCAATTTTGTCCCCAGTGGGTGTGGGCGATTTGGTGCTGGGTTGCCGCTCCCAGAGAGAGTCGATATGCCTCGTCAGCGATCGCTTGCGACAATGCTGCTAAATATGTCGGTAGATCTGAAGGCTCGATCGCCTGTCCGGCTAACCCTGGTGTATCCTGTCCGAAAATTTGACAGGTTGCCAGAGGGTATGGATTGCGACTGAACAGTGGCGTACCGTAGCTGCCAGCTTCCAGCAAGGATGTTGTTGAGGGAACTGGGAAGGAATCGACATAAATATCGGCAGCCTGGTAGAATTCAGCCGTACGATCGGTTGGCTTCAACACTTGAATCCTGCCGTTGGTTTGCGCGATTGCCTCAGACCAATCCTCGTCGAGATCTCCAGCACCAACGATCGTCAGCATTGCTTGGGGGTGTTCTTGCAATAGCGGAACGTGAGCCTGGGCAAAATTGATGTCGCCGATCGTTTTATATTTTGGCGGTCTGGCGATCGATAGTAAGAGGACGGTATCAGGAGCAATCCCCAAGTGTTGTTTTGCTGCTGCTCGACTCAGAGATCTGTGCATTGGTTCTAAGGCGATCGGTAGAAGCATGTTACGCTCTGGAGCGATGCCTCGGCGATGTTGAGATAGATACCTGCCTGATTCGCGCAAGTTGGCAACTACATCACTCGTACCCGCCCCCAGCCAAAACCAATGATCGCCGTGATTGGTATAAATCGATGGTGGCATCCGATCTTTATCCGCAAAAGCGACGAGCGGTACGGCATCGTATTCCCAAGCATGAGTGACGATGATGTCCGCTTGAGCGGCACATTCACGCAGTTTTCTAGCTCGATCGAGGATGCGATCGGATGCTTGGTTTAAGATGTGAATTCTACCATTACTCTTGGCGATCGCCTCTTGCAGCAGTTGGGGAACCTCTTGCGGTGCTTGTAAAGTCAATGCCAGCGAATGGGAGCGTTTGGTATCTTGTTGAATCCAACGTCGAATCATCCGAGGAATGCCGCTAAAGGTCGAGATATTCGTAGAGACATGCAGGATGCGCTGTGGATTTCCCGCTGGTGGTTGCTGCTGGGGATAGAGGTGGCTGGGGATCTCCTGGCGACCGATCTCGATGAGAATTTGCTCCAACTCTGGACTGGTAAAAAAGCCGCCATGATTGAATTGAGCGTATTGAGCGGCAATTTCCACGTAGGATGCTGCTGCCTCGAATTTTCTCTGTCGGGCTAAGGATCTGGCTCGCTCGACCAACTGCTGAAATTCCGCAAAATGTTGGGGAATCAGCGTGCGACTTTCTGCTTGCCACTGGTTTAAGATGTCACTACTGATGTGAGGCATATAATAACGTAAGTTGCTAGTTATGAGTTGTTGTGCCAAATCCGATTGATAAAGCTTTTTTGCGCCAGTGACAACCCTTCGCCCTCTCCCCGCTCCCAAGCTGGGGAGCTGGGCTGAATAACAATCGGGCAAGTAGTGGCAGGTTAAGCTGCTCAGAGAATTTAACCGCTGCCACCATCGCTGGAGAGCGGTTAAACATCGGCATTCACTTAAGCGGGGTTCCAGCGGACGATCGCACCAGTTACCAAATCGACCCCATAGAGTCTGCCATCAGGCCCCATTTCAGCATCAACAATATAGGGAATATTGTCATCAAAGACTTGGATGTTCGTGACTTGGCGGTTGCCATCGAGAGAGGCGGCATAGAGCGTGCCACCATTGACATCCCCAAAGATCAGCGTATTGCTATTGTAAAAGTCCCCGACCATAATCGCGTTGGCAAAATCTGGCGCACCATGACTGCGAGCCAGAATTGGAAATACCGCAACAGGGTCGCTTTCATTATTGCGGTTGCCATTGTTGTAGAATACGCCTGCTTGAGGTAGATCTCGATAAGATCCCGTGCGATCGTTTCCTTCGAGATAAGGCCAGCCAAAGTTAGCACCGGGGGCACCCGTGTTGATTTCTTCCCAACTATTCCAACCCACATCGCCAATGACAGGTCGATTGGTAATCGGGTCGAACGTAAATCGGAATGGGTTGCGCATCCCAGAGTAGAAGACCTTGGATTGGTTGCTATTGGGATTGTTGGCATCGTAGAACGGATTGCCTGGAACTCCCGCGCCAGTGATGGGATCGATTCTTAAGACTTTGCCGGAGAGGTTGTTGGGATCTTGCACCCTGACCGCACGCGGATCGGCGAAGTTGTAAGAGGTGCCATCGCCGTTACTAACGTAGAGGTACCCATCCGCCCCAAAATGAACGGCACCGATGGTGTGAGACGTACTATCCCCTGCCAGGTAGTCGCGAATGTTCTGGTTTTGAATGCCGGGTCGATCGGGATCGTTATCTTGGGTACCAGGATCGAGCTGACTGGCTGGGGCGGTAATCGTGCCGCCGACAATCCCTGAAGGCGGTACGTTAACAACGCCAGTGCTATCGATATCTGGATTGCTGGTGTAATCCCAGATGCTATTAGTGCCTGCTAGCACGACCAAGCTATTGGGATCGGCAACCATCGTCGTCGGATTGACTGTCAATCTGACCAATCGCGCCGGACGATTGCCATCCCCATCCGGCCCTGCATTACCATTACGGGTTAATGTTTCTGGCGGATCGTAGGTATAGAGCAAGTAGACATAGGGCGTAGTTGAGAAATTAGGATGGATCGCCAGTCCTAACATGCCCCGATCTTCAGTATTGTTTGTCTGATTGGATAGATCGATCGTGGGGGTAGCCTGCAAAACGCCATTATCAACTACTCGTACCACGCCATTCTTTTGGGCGACCAGCATGTAACGTCCGTCCGGAGTCCAATCGATCGCTGTTGGCGAGGCTAGTCCAGTGACAACGGTTTGGCGATTGAGGCTGCCGAGTGTCAGGTCGTTATCTAGCACGGTTATGGTTGAGGCGATCTGTGTCCCCAAGCTGGCACCATTAGCGTTGCTTAGAGAAATTGTCAAGGTTTCATCGATTTCGATGTTCGAGTCATTTAAAAGCGGAATGGCAATCTGCTGGGTAACTTGTCCGGGGGCAAAGTTGACAGTGCCCGAGACGCTTGTGTAATCAGCACCGCTAGTTGCCGTACCGTTGCTGGTAGCATAATCGATCGAGGCTGCACCGCTAATGTTGCCATTGCGAATCAGCGTAATCGTGGCAGTCGGAGCGCCCTCAGATACAGTAATCGCGGCATCGCTGACGGAAATGGTATTAGGGGAATCATCATCGATAATCTCGATTAGCACCGTGCGGGGAATGCCCAAATTACCAAAGCTAGGACTTTGAATGCCAACCGCAAATCGCTCGTTAGCTTCGATCGAGCTATCATTGACGATCGGAATCGTCAAGGTTGTTTCCGCTTCCCCAATTTCAAAGACAACCTGTCCGGTATTGGCGCGACCGTTGAAGGTGGGTTGAGTATAATCATTACCTGGCGTTGCGGCTGCCCCAGCAACCTCGTTGAGTGTATACTCCAACGTCACTTGTTGCTGGGTACTGCCCGTCCGTACTACTTTGACGGTAGCCACACCAGCGGTTTCACTCACAAAAATGGTTTCGCTATCTTTGAGCGATATTGTGGGACCAGGGGTAAAGACGATATCGCGGAAGTAGTTAGCGTTATTAAATGATTGAGTGGGGAAAGCAGATGGATTGGGATTAAATACGCCGTTGCTGCCATCAGCTACAGCACTGAGATCGCCATTGGCAATCGTCGTCCTCAAACCATCTACAGTTGCCACGTAATGAGTGTTGGCATTGACAGATACCACATATGTCGTGTTAGCGGCGATCGTCAGCGGTGTCGCTAATGCCTGCTCCTGCCAGCCCGCTGTGGT
>NZ_JANMZA010000121.1:0-7556 GCF_031382685.1 Chamaesiphon sp. OTE_8_metabat_110
CCACGATCGAACTAATTGCCGAGCCATTCTCGATCGAGAATGGACTACTCACTCAGACGATGAAAATTCGTCGCCTAGTTGTGATGGAACGCTATCAAGAGACGATCGACGCGATGTTCGATGGCAGAGACTCGCCTTTGACGAATCGCTAATCTCGATCGATTATCACGATAGTGACCAATCTAGGACAGAAGCTCATTAATATCGTTCGTGTCGCGTCAGCTCTGCCAAATCCGACTCTTATGGCTTTAGAGAGATTGGGAACCTAGATATATCGATCGAGCCAACGTCGATCGAAGATTGTGGCGTAAATTCGATTTTGAATCTGTAATAATCCTTGCTGTTCGACAATCAGCCCTGATAGGATTAACTCTCGCTCGATGAGACTATTGGTAGCGACTACTTGGTGTCCTAAAATTTGATGGTAAAGCTCCAATAAGTGACTCGATCGATCGCTTTTGAGGAGTCGATCGCGGATAGTTTTGAGATGTTCTGGCTCATCCTGAATTTCCCAGTTATCGACAATCTGGGTTTGAACTAGTTGCTGAACCCATTGAGCTTCCCCGTGGGCAGGAACGATCGAAGTAGCGTTGCGAATCAGGTTGCACAATCTTTGAGTCAGGAATGGCTGTCCGCTCGTCCAAGCCAAGATTTCTTTGAGTAAAGTTTGGGGATTGCCGACTTTCTGTGCCAATCCTTGGAGTAGGGGCTGGGCTTCGTGTTCTTTAAAGCCCTCTAGATGAATCGATCGACCGATATTAAACGGGGTAATCTGGGTATTAGTAATCAAATCTGATGGCGCAGCTACCCCAAATAGCACAAAAGTCAAGCGTTGATAGCTTGAATCGATCGTGCGCTGATTGTAACAAGAACGAATCAGGGCAAAAAAGTCATTGACTGAGAAATTTAAGCCCAAAATGCTATCGATTTCATCGATAAAAATGACAATTTGAGTCGATGGCGTACCGACTTCAACTAAGACGATCGATTCGATAAATTCACCTAACCGCTGCACTGGCGACAGATCGATGCGCTCTTGCCACCAGACTTTGAATTTAACCTTGGATTGTAGATCGAATCGTTGCCATAGCTCGAACGCAAATCCTTTATACCATTGTTCCGGCGTGATGTATTCGCTGCCAATCCGTGTCATATCGATCGGCGCACAGCAAACACCCTCGTGCTGAAGATGCTTAATCATCCGCACCATCAGGCTCGATTTACCCATCTGGCGGGGATTGAGGACATAGCAAAATTCGCCCTGTCGTAAGGCTTTATAGAGGTAGCGATCGGCCGATCTGACAACATAAGTAGGTGCATCCATCGGCAGACTACCGCCAATTTGATAATCAAAAGTATCGGTGTGCTCGAAATTGCGGAGTAACTCGTTTTCAAAGACTAGTTCTGCTTGGGTAGCTTTGAGAATTCCCAGGGTTTGCGAGAGTTCTTGAGTGCGCTCGGCGACAGCATCACTGAGATTTTGCTCGCGGATAACTACCTCGTTAGCCATGTGTTGAAAGGCTCTGGCTAACTGTCCTGCTTCATCGATCCGGCGGGCAACTTTGAGCAAAGATGGCGTACTGAACGTCTCTGCCTGAGCCACCGTCATGGCTTCCGTACCAAAAAACTTTTGAGCGATCTCCGTCAGTTGTTTGAGCGGATTAATTACGGTGCGTTGCAATAAGACATTAATCGACGAGGTAGCAACTGCAAAAATTGCCACAAAAATTCCCATGATTAAAGCAAACCACGATCGCGATTGAGACATTAATTCGCCAGCGGGGACGTAGACTGTTTGAGCTGAAACGATTTCATTCAGTTTCCAACCATAGCCGTTGGCAGTGCCGTAGCTAGCCACTAAGCTCTTTGGTGCGGCTGCGACAGTGCCGTGACATAGCAAGCAGCTTTTGTTTTTTACTGCGAGGGGACGAGCGATGTAAAACAATTTTTTGCCGTCGATCTCGCGATAGCCAGAGAGCTTGCTAAGACTAGTTTGAGTGCGAAATTGATTCACGAGCCGACGCTCGAATTCGTCGGCTAAGTCGAGCGGATTTGTTGGATTTAGAGTTGCTTCTTTGTAAAGAAAATCTCGATATTCAGGGTGTTTGCGAAAGATATCAAACACCGCATTGGCAGCAAAGGGTGGAATACTTTCACGAATGAATGTTGGCGAAGTATATAATTGACGTTCGAGGATTGGTTCGACACTTTGGCTGTTATAGTCTCTAAATGCGTTCATCGATTGGATGAACATTTCCGCCCGCATCACGATATTTTTAGTTGTTTCGTTTTGGGCAATATTAGTCAACAAAATACCACCAGAAATCGTCCCGATCGCAAAAATAATCGCTAGCAATATTGTAAACCTGTCGCCTAACTTGCGATTTTCGAGCATTTAATTTCCTCTCAAATTAGGCTGTAAAAGCCCGTTGATATAACTGACAACCAGGAACAACGGTATCGCCCGATCGTTCGATCAGTCCGAGACTATTTAATTTATAAGCCAAAATTGATTCGAGTGCGATCGGTTCGGCAGCACTCAGCACAGCATCGAGGGCGACGGCTAATTCGGGATGCGCTGCCAAGACTACCCGATGAGTCTGTAAGTGATAACTATAAATTCCGGTAGCCGTGGGGGCAGTTTCCAGTAGTTGTGTCAGGGTGAGATCGCCACGACTCAAGTGATAGAGGGCGATATTGACCAACATCGGATGTCCGCCGACTAGATCCATCAATTGCTCGATTTGTGAACCATCTTCCCAGTCGAGTCCATAACGCCTAGCTAATTCCTGCACTGCCACTCGATCGAATGTATTGAGCTGAATTGGCAATCCCACATTAAATGGTGATTGATTGAGTTGCAGGGGAACGTAAATTTCGGTGGAATGTACCACAATTAGTCGAAGTTTTTGCCAGAGTGGATAGATCTTGGCTTCTTCAAACCACGAGCGTAACAGCGGTAAGAAATCCTTGGCAACTTGAGGATGCTCGAAAATTTGATTGACTTCATCTAGGGCAAAAATTAAGGGAGTAGAAATTTCGGGCAGTAGGTAGTTACGGAAATAAGCAGTGCAGCTAATTTTACTGCCGAGATCTTCATCCCAATACTCATCTAGCCTCGGTTCTAAATGCAGTTGAATTGCCGCATTCGCACAGATCCAGCGCAAGAATCGTTCCAAATCGCTCAAAATTGCTTCATCAGTTTGCTCGATATTCAGGTGGACAGTTTGATAACCCAGGCGGTTGGCAGCAGCGAGAGTCCTCAACAGCAGGGATGTTTTACCCATTTCTCTCGGT
The DNA here is from genome assembly GCF_031382685.1 of Chamaesiphon sp. OTE_8_metabat_110. Lineage (NCBI taxonomy): Bacteria > Bacillati > Cyanobacteriota > Cyanophyceae > Gomontiellales > Chamaesiphonaceae > Chamaesiphon > Chamaesiphon sp. OTE_8_metabat_110. The sequence continues at coordinate 3,298 of NZ_JANMZA010000121.1, forward strand.
GCTTTAATCCGCACCAATGCGCCTGGTTTGCGAATTTCGCGATCGATCTGGGCTTCAAAAGGCACGCGCTCTAAATAAAACGGCGATCCAATCGGGACGGCACCATTAGGGTATCTCGGCAATGGATCTGGATCGAGATCGACATAACTAATGGCATCTGCTGAGTTATCATCTCGATTCTCTGTTGGAACGGCTCCGCCAACGATATGTGCGGTGGCAACCGCATCCAGCGTATAAACCTCTTTCCAATCCAGTCCCAACCGTTGACAGAGTTCTTCAAACGTGATGTAGTCAACAGGTTTGCCATTTAAAAAATTACTCACCGTAGCTAGGGAAAATCCAGCATCTTCAGCCAAGGCTCGTTGGCTAGAGAAGCCATTTCGTCCGAGTGCTAATTTGACTTGATTAAGGCAATCCGATCGGATTTTCAGAGATCTGGACATGAAATTTTTCGCGCTGGTTACTTTAAATCTAGCATGGCAGTTTAGTAGATCGGTTGTCCAGTCACTCAATCTAGCTAAATCAGGTGTATTCAGGCATTCTTAGGCAATAACTTAGTTATCGATGGAATTCAATAGATATATGGACAGCGAAACAAAATGAGTAGTTATTAGCTTCCGATCTAAACGTAGCTACTCATGTAATTACTCTCAATATTTTGTGACTATAAAATGGGTGCAGCGTCTGAATACAACTGGTGGCAACTCGCCAAAAGATTGCAATCGCGGTCGTCTAAATACAGAAATTCCCGTGCCCTACACTGCGGATTATTACTTCTATTCAGATCCCAAACGTCCATAAATATCAGCATAAGCATGACAACGACCACTTATGACAAATAGTAATATTGAATCTGGATCTACAGATAAATCTCAGCGGTTATTGAGCCAGCAAGTAACTGGCAAAGGCTTCTCCCTCGAATATCATCAATGCCCATTAAACTATACCGTCAAAAAAATTCCCGCTTTATCAACTCATTGGTTGTATTTTCCCTTGGGTAAACCCATTCATGTTGCCCAAGATACCGACGATCTCCCGCCTGAATCGTTCGTCTCAAAGGGCGATTTAGCTTTTGTGCCAGCAGGACAACTAACATACTGGCAGCCGCAGGTAGACGATCGCCCATTGTCATTTCTATGTATCTATTTACAGCCCGAATTACTCGTGGCAACTGCGGCAGGATCGGGGATAAATCCTGCGTTACCGCATCAGCTCGATTTGGTACGCTGCCTGACTCAATCCGAGCCATATCTGCAACAGATCGCCATGATGCTCTTGGCAGAGCTAAAGTCTGGCGGCATCATGGGTGAATTGTATCTTGAATCATTAACTCAATTATTGACTATTCATTTGCTGCAACACTATGGCAATTCGCAGCAAATCTTGGCGGAGCCTATGCTTGAAACGAGACATGCAAACGGAACGATAATCGCCGATCGCCACAGCCGAAATCAGACTCGATTACAGCAGGCGATCGATTATATTCATGACAATCTCAATGGCGATCTATCAATGACTCAAATTGCCAGTAGTATTAATATCAGCCCTACTTACTTTGCCAGTTTGTTCAAACAAGCCACAGGAATTTCACTGCATCAATATGTAATTACCCAGCGAGTAGAACGGGCAAAACTGCTGCTGACAAAAAATGCAGATTTGTCGATCGAGAGTATTGCAGAGCAAGTGGGGTTTTCTAGTCAGAGCCATCTGATTTATCACTGTAAGCGGCTGACTGGGATGACCCCAAAACAGTTTATTAATTCTAAAATCGTCAGATTCTGACAAGTTTTCATCAGCAACGCCGAAACCTAGAGAGGCAAATATTTTTAAACTTTGGTAAGCTGCTGGCACTTAGCTACTAATTGTTCGGCCACATCCATATCGGTAGAAAGTTCTGAAGGTTTATCGATCTTGCAATTAGACCAGTATTTGCCAGTAATTTGTCCACCCTCATCTGATAAAGCTAAATGTAAAGATGTTTTAGCACCTTCGATCGCTGGCTGAGTAAAAAGATTAAAAATCGGCGCGATAATTTTGCCAGTCAAGCTGATATTATCGTTGCCGATATTGGTTTTAATCGATCCTGGATGCAGACAGTTGACGGTTACTTTTGTATTCTCAAAATCTTTGGCGAGTTTAAAAGTAAGTAAATTGCGGTATAAGCAACTATCCGCACACAGACTAATTGTATTCAGTAAACTCTTTGGTGATTTGTTTCGGTCTTGAATATATGCCAGATTAAACTTACCTGCTTTATGTGAAAGACCTGAAAAGTTAATTATTCGCCCTTGGCTAGACCTCAGTACAAGTGGTTTGAAAATCATATTGAATATATATTGAGATAATAGGTTTACCTCGAAATGACTTTCAAGTCCATCATTAGTAAAGTGGCATTGATAATCAAAAGTACCCGCATTATTAATCAGAATGTCGATCGCTTCGTATTTGCTAGCAATAGTATTAGCGCAAGCTTTCATGGATTCGATCGATTCTAGATCGCACTGATGAAGATCGATTTGACAGCTTGGGTTAATTATTAGAAGTTCTTGTTTGAGATCTTGACCTTTAGTAAGGTTGCGAACGGGTAAAATCAAAATCGATACGTGTTTGACTAATTCTTGAGCCGTAGCTCGACCGATACCTGAAGTAGATCCTGTCAGAAATGCGACTTTTGAAGATTGTGAAGTCATGATTTTGCAATAGTATTGCCTAAAATGTGGGTAGGGGTAATTCATGAATTACCCCTACCCACATTTTAGACACAAGTGTTCGATCGCCTGTTACTTTTATCGTAGTGCAACCTCGCCACCTTTAGCTTGAATTGCCGCTAGCAGCGCGGGCTTGCCAGCACCCGCCAGCCACTCGTCCATCATGAGTAGTCCGGGGAATTCTGTTCGCAGTGACGCGATATCTGCATTACCAGCTAGACGACCTAGATCGACAAGTCTAGCTAAACCGCCGAGGAAAGCATTCTCTTTGAGCAAGCTATTAGGAAAGCGATGATAGGTAATGGGAAGTTCTGCTGTCTGGCTAAATTTTTCGGCAAGTTCGGTTCCCGTCACGCTATCGCCAGCAATTTCGATCGTCTGCGCTCCAAACTTCGCGGGATCGGCAAAAATTCCAGCGACAATCTTGCCAATGTCCTCAACTGCGATAAATTGCATCGATCGATCTGGTTGCATGAAGAACGAGAACTCGCCTTTATCTAAACCCATCCCAGGTAGTGTCAAGATTTCCATGAACGCGCTCGGACGGATGATGGTGCTGACGATCTCTAGATTGCGAATATGCGCCTCGATCTCACTTTTGGTATCAAAATGCCCGATTCCGGTTTTGGTCGCCCCCGCAGCGTTTGCGGAACTGTAGACGAGATGACGAACACCGCTTGCTACGGCAATATCGGCGATTGCTTTCCCATAGCGGATCTCATCTTCGTCGGTCACACCATAGGCTGCCCCTTGACCAGAGCTGGGTTGAACGCTGAAAACACCGTAGACACCTACCATCGCCGCCTCGATCGATGGGATGTCTGCTAGGTCGCCGCGAACTGGCTCGATCCCTTGGTCTACGAGTGCCTTCGCCCGATCGCTAGTCGGATCGCGAACCAATGCTCTAATCCGCCAACCATGCGAGCGTAAAGCCTTTGCCACAGATCCGCCCTGCTGGCCTGTTGCACCGAAAACGAGGATGGTTTCCTGCCGGAATTTCATATATCTATTGCTTAATTATCTAGCTTGACAATCGATAAGTATCTCTCTAACGTAACTGATATATTGTCATCTAACAGATTGAATGGTTCTTGTGGCGATCGCTCTACAGTTTCAATAGTATTCGATCGGGTTGTAGATAAGATGCGATTGATTAACTACTACAAACCCAAATTAATCTAAAAAGCAAAAAAATCAACCGATCGATATATTCGACTTAATATTTCAGTCAATTAATATCTGTCGATCGATAGATATTTAGAAAAACAAACCCGATTTCCAATTCGGTAGTACAGTGGATAATAAGTATCTAATCGTTGTAAATCATGCGTCCAGATTTAATATGCTAGCTTCGCTACACGCAATAGGTGCTCGAACTCGTTTGTCCAACTCCAGCAGCCAGGAAATCTAACTATGCAAGCAAATCTGCCACGGGAGCATCCCACTTTTTATTCGATCGGGACAAGTAAACCTTTTGTACTAGTGGAAGGATTAAGGAATTTACCTCTAGATCGAGCAGATCGAGCATAATGCTGAGATAATTAAAGCGAG
>NZ_JANMZA010000124.1:0-4114 GCF_031382685.1 Chamaesiphon sp. OTE_8_metabat_110
ATCACAGCCACCGACTAAAATCCGCACGTCATCGGGTTGCGTCAAACTAATGCTAACGATCGTATTTAACGGCTCAAATTCGGTAGAATCATGCTCCTCTTGGACGCAGATCAAGCGCTGATTTCGAGGATCGATCGTCAAATCGGCGTAACGTTTATTTTTATCGTGAGTAAGTTGGCGAATCTGCTCCGGCTGTGGCGATCGTAAGTCCTGAATATATAGGCAATTGTCGGTAATATTACTAAAATACACGCAACCATCGACGACGGTATAGGCAGCGCCACCATACTCATGAACGCGATTGCGGACATTGTATCCCGATGGCGTCACATCTTCGCTCTGTCCATCAGCGGTGCGCCTAACTATGACACTGCGACCCGCTTCTTGCGGACGCGATTCTAACCAATAAATATCCGTACCATCTAAAACGATCGAACTTAAACCAATACTATCAGCGACGATCGCATCTGCCGTAATCGGTGATTTCCAAGAACCAAAGGGAGCTAGTTGCATGAGTTTCGATCGATGTAGAGGATGGTAGCAATCTTCAATACAATTGAGCTGGCACGCTGGCACCGCTCGGCATGACAATACCGACAAACTCGCATACTAAGGATTCTACCCGATCGTGTCGGAGCCTCATACCCTCGATCTTGGCAATTTAAGGAATTTTTTAATGGTTAGGGATAGGGAATAGGGGATAGAGGTAAGAGGTAAGAGGTAAGAGGTAAAAGGTAAGAGGTAAAAGGTAATGGGTAAAAGGTAATGAACGATTCTTCGTCTCCCAGTCTCCCAGTCTCCCAGTCCCCCCGTCCCCCATCTCCCATCTCCCATCTCTTGGATTTACGCTGCTCGTTACTAAAGCGCGAAGATTAGGGGCGATTGGGGTTGAAGATGTCGATGAGTTGCTGGGGATCTCTGCTGACTGATTGTGGTGATAGTCGTTCGTGAAAGAGTGTTTCGTAGAAAAAGCAAGCATAGCCGCTAAATCCCTGCTGGATAATTGAATTAACTTGCGATCCGATCGTGTCAGTTGCGATCGATCGCGTTCGCAATCCGGTTAAAATGCCGATGAGGGTAGGAATTTTGTGGTTGATCGCGCGTACTTCCGGTTTGGCTAACTCCCGATCGAATAGATCCAACCCGTCGCGATAAACTTGTAATACCAACTCATCGACTAATCCCAACTCGCACCACTTTTGCCAGTCTACTAAATAACGCCGTTTGGAAAAGTCTAGGGGATTGGGGGAAATTGAAATTTGACAATCGTGGCGGATTGCTTTGACTGAACTGACGATCTCTTGCAACAATGATGTCAACTGTCCCGCTCGCCAGTCATCCCACTGTCTACTACCAGAGTGGCTAAATAACTGTTGGGTAAATCGTTGGCGTAGCCTCTCCCCTGGAGAATCGTCACCCAGCTCGACTGGAAAGGCAAAATGGTCGTCTAATTGAATCCCTGCAACTGGATATCGCTTGACGACATCGGTAATTAGATCGACGATAAATTTACGGACTCGATCGTGACAGGGATTGAGCCAAACATGGGGATCTTTTTGACCGTTGGCACCTTGAATCCGCTGGGTATTGCCTTGCTTATCGCAGCTAAGTAAATCTGGATATCGACGGGCGATCGAGCTTTGAGGTGGTAGCATCAATCCATACTCAAACCACGGAATTACTCGGATGTTTAATGGTTGAGCTAACTCAATAATTTCTGTCAGTAAATCGCGTCCGACAAAAGGACTATTTGACAACACTAGCTCGCCAGTTAATTCCTGAGCTACTGGACTCGGATACAAAGTATAACCCCGTTGCCATACCGCCGGATAGATTGTATTAAATCCCAACTGTGCCAGACGTGCTAATCCGAGCGCTATATTGGCGCGAGAATTCATTACTTGACTATCGACATTAGTCAGCCAAACAGCTTTTCGCAATTCTAGATCCTCATCATAATAAAAGCTAGATAATCACAATTATCTAGCTCGATCTCGTTAGCAATATTGACTGAGTTCACCACTGAAATCCGTGTAATTTGGGTAAAGGTGCCGAGGCGGATGTCGCGCGTAACAAGCGGGGAATTATACCGCTATTGTAAACGCGAAACTCGCTCTTGACAGTCGCTTCCCGGTCGCGCACGGCTTGATTCATCACGACCGACCCATTTCGATCGGACACAGAGCGATGGAAGGTGCCCCTAGGAATCCGCAGAATCTCGCGATCGGTCTCCAAGCGCACAATATGATATGGGTAATTCCAGGTAAAATTCACCAGATAGAATGTCCGACCGCCAGATATGGCTAAGAGATTGTCCTCCTGGTGGGGATGGAGATAAAATTGCCAGTAGCCGCGATCGCTATCGGGTGGACTGATGGCTGGGCCTTGATGGACTACCAAATCCCGCACGTTGGATTCGGGAACGGTGATATCGAAGAAGCGCACGCTGGGCGTATCGCGAAACTTTTTGTAGCTGACCATTTCAAACACAATCGTACCTCACACAATAATCTGTCGTTTACTTATGAGCGTCGCACATTTAATTTTGGCAAAAGGTCAACTTTGAACAGTTTGACCCCACTAGTTCCGATCTTAAGACATTAAATCGCGATCGTGGGGATTTTTAAGAGGTAAGGGGTGAGGGGTAAGGAGTAAGAGGTAAGGAGTAAGAGGTAAGAGGTAAGAGGTAGGTTGGGTTGAGCCACAGCGAAACCCAACACACTCCACCAAAGTTCCTCTCATCCCTTCGACGATAGTTAATGTCGTCTAAGTTCCTCCGAGCGCCATAAAAATAGCGGCGCAATTTATGAATTGCGCCGCTATTTGGCATGTAAAATGTTGCAGATTAGTTACTGCTGGCTGCCGCATTCGGGACAGAACTTGTGATTGACCGTATGGATTGCACCGCAACTACGACAGTGAATCGAGAGGGCACCCGAACTCGCCCGTTTGGGTTTAGCTAGTCCGACCATTTCCGCATTGGACTTATTAGAAGGCACCATTGGGTAACAATTTTCATTGCGCTTGACTTGGGCATTGAGCAACACGGGGCCATCATGAGCTAACATAGCGGCGATCGCGTCTGGTAATCCTTCGCGACTATCTACTGTCATCCCCTTAATGCCATAAGCCTGCGCTAACAGCATGAAATCGGGCTGAGAGGGGGCCATTTCCGAAGAAGAGTAGTTTTCCTCATAAAAAGCTTCCTGCCACTGTCTGACCATGCCTTGCCAGCCATTATTGATAATGACAATCTTGACATTCAAACCGTATTGTTTGAGCGTGCCGAGTTCTTGAAGATTCATCTGGAAACTGGCATCGCCACTGATACAAATTACTTGCTCGTGGGGGAGTGCCATCTGTGCGCCCATCGCCGCAGGTACGCCAAAGCCCATCGTTCCCAAGCCCGCACTCGAAATCCAGTGTCGGGGGAGGTTATTGAGAAATTGCGCCGCCCACATTTGATGTTGACCGACATCGGTAGTGTAGTAAGCATCTGGCGCTTGACGGCGACATTCGACGACGACTTCTTGAGGTGCTAGTAAACCTTCATAGCTGGGTGCTACCAAAGGATTATCAGTGCGCCAACAGTCGATCGTTTCCAGCCAAGCTCTAGTCTGTTCTGGCTTGTTACCTAAGCCTAGTTCGCGTACCCGTTGGAGCAGTTGGATCAGGACTTGTCTGATATCGCCGACAATCGGGACATCTGGGGTGCGATTCTTGCCGACTTCCGCAGGATCGATGTCGATATGGATGACCTTGGCATCAGCCGCAAATCCTTCTAATTTACCCGTAACGCGATCGTCAAATCGCGCGCCGACAGCAATGAGTAAGTCGCAATCAGTGACCGCCCAGTTGGCATAAGCAGTACCGTGCATTCCCAGCATCCCGACTGAGAGCGGGTGCAGCTCATTAAAGGCACCTTTCCCCATTAGGGTAGTAGTGACTGGGAGTTGAAACAATTCGGCGAGTTGTTTGATTTCAGCATGAGCGCTGGCAGAAATCGCGCCACCGCCAACGTAGAGCAAGGGCTGACGACTTTTGGCAATCAGTTGAACTGCTTGATTGATTTGGCGGGGATTGCCGCGAACGGTGGGCTTATAGCCAGGGAGTT
>NZ_JANMZA010000141.1:0-7931 GCF_031382685.1 Chamaesiphon sp. OTE_8_metabat_110
GAGACTGAGGAATATTTATCTAAACCTCTTACCTCTTACCTTTTACCTTTTACCTCTTACCTCTTACCCCTATAGCCTAAAGCCTAAAGCCTAAAACCTAATCCCTCCTCTTACCCCTAAAGCCTAAAACCTAATCCCTAAAGCCTAATTAAATTCTCTGGCATACAGACATTCGTGCCGCCTAAACCGCAGTATCCGCCGGGATTCTTGGCGAGATATTGTTGGTGGTAGACTTCGGCATAATAGAATTCTGGAGCAGGCAGAATCTCGGTGGTGATTTCCTTGTGTCCTGCGGCATCGAGAGCGGCTTGATAAGCCAGTTTAGAAGCTTGCGCTAATTGAAGTTGCTCGTCGGAATAACAATAGATACCCGATCGATATTGAGTGCCAGCGTCATTACCTTGGCGCATTCCTTGGGTGGGATTGTGGTTTTCCCAGAAGGCTTTGAGCAAATCTTGATAGCTAATCTGGGCGGGGTCGAAGACCACCAGTACCACCTCATTATGCCCCGTCATCCCACTGCAAACCTCTTGGTAGGTAGGATTTGGGGTACTGCCAGCCGCATAGCCGACAGCGGTAATGTAGACGCCTTGGGGTAACTGCCAGAATTTACGCTCGGCACCCCAAAAGCAACCCATCCCAAACATTGCTGTTTCCATCTGCTCGGGATATGGTGGCGCGAACGAATTACCATTGACAAAATGTTTGGCAGGCAAAGCCATTTTCTCAGTTCTGCCCGGTAACGCATCTGTTGCTGAGGGAATAGTTGATTTCTTACCGCCAAAAAGGTTGGAGAGCATAATTTTAGTTAATTTAGGGTGTGCGAACCACCGCTCGGCTAGCGAGAACCGCTTGCACATCTGGGGTTCAAAACGTATACATCTTCATTAACTGTAACGCATAAAGCCGCCCCCTCGTCCCCGATCGCCGCACCTTGAAAATACGACTTGACAACTTTGTTGTTTTTGAACCATCAAGAGATACAGTATTTGTTAAGCAGCTCGTCCAATTCAATTTTTCTCAACACCCTTCACCAAATCCCCCTCCTCTAATTAATTCTATGGGTAAAAAGTCTGACATCAAAGAATCTAGTCTGTTGCATCAACGCTTGAAAGCCGCATTACAGGATGGGATTAAGGTTTGGTTTGAAACCCGCGACAAAAGTTACTTTGGAATTCCGATCGGACTCGATCGCGATTTTGTGGAAGTCTTGATTTTAGTCCCTGGTAGTGAGGATGAAGCCGCAGAATATATCTTCCAGAGAGTTACCTGGGTGGTTCGCCTGTCTTCGATTTCGGCAGTGGCGTATCCTTCAGAATACTGGTCTACCGATCGCTTGGATAGTCTCCTCAATAAGTCAGTAGTCAATACCGATAGTTGTAGTAGCTAGGTAAAACCGATCCATTGCCATCCGATCCCCCGGAAGGGTGGCATTTCCCTATTCCCTAAAGCCTAAAGCCCAAAGCCTAAAACCTATTCCCTATTCCCTCCCAGGTTTAAATAACGTCTACAGCTCTCTCCAGACATAAATTTAATTTTTCAGCCAGCACTCGTACATGGGGTTCGGACAAGAGTGACAGATGTTCGCCGGGAATATCGATACTTTCCACACCGTCGGTGACAAACTCCCCCCAACCTAAATCGGGGTAGCGATCGATATATATAGACTGATACTCACACCAAAACACAGTAGCTTTACCCGGATAAACTTGGGGTTGATAATCTTTGGCAGCTTGCAAATTAGCCTCTAAAACATTTAGCAATTCAGGATCGAACATTTCAAAAGCGGATAATCTTTTCGCCACTACATCTTTATATCCTTGGGCATCACCTTTGGTTTTAATCGATACTCGATAAAATATCTTCTCTTTACAATATTCTAGTTGCTCTTTGAGTTGGAGTTTTTTTAATTCTTGGTAATGAAAGCTCAGCCATTTTCTGACTGACATTGTATCTTTATTCACTGTTGGCGACTTAATATCTACTAAGCCTAAGAAAGCCACTCTTTCGCCCATTTCGGCAAATTGTCGCGCCATCTCAAAAGCGACGATCCCACCAAAAGAGTAGCCGACCAACAAGTACGGCCCCTGCGGCTGAATGGTTTGGATCGATTTGATATAGTAACTAGCCATATCTTCTACGCAATTTAGGGGCTGTTGGCTGCCATTGATGCCGCACGATTGTAGCCCATAAATCGCTCGATTCCCCAATCTTCTCACCAAATCGTAATAGTTAAATAACGTACCACCGAGAGCATGAATGCAAAACAACGGTGGTTGTCTAGATGTACCCGCCCCGAGCAAAACTAGGGGTGAGTCAGTGACTGGAGCCGTCTGTTGACGAATAATCTCGGCAAGCTGGGCAATTGTAGGTGACTCAAACAAAACCCCCCAGGATAGACGTTTGTGCCAAATTTGCTCGATGTGGGCAAATAGTTGGAGGGCGATGAGTGAATGTCCGCCGAGATCGAAGAAGTTGTCATTAATCCCGACGGGTTGTACCCCTAGTGCGCGTTCCCAAATTTGGATTAACTGCTGTTCTAATTCGTCGCGCGGCGGTATGGGTAGCAAATTTTTGCGACTGGGTGCTGGCAGTCGGTGGCGATCTAATTTATGATTGGGTGTCAGCGGTAGGGTATCTAAGATTTCAAAAGCCGATGGGATGGCATAGTCGGTTAATTTGGTCTTGAGAAACGATCGCACATTATGGAGATCGATCGTCGCTTGCTGGGGTACGATATAAGCCACAATTATCCGTTCGCCTGCGGATGTACTGCTCAGCGTCCGCTCTTTACCCACTACGGCTGCTTGTCGAACAGCCGGATGCTGTCTGAGTACGGTTTCGATTTCTTCGATTTCTACCCGCATCCCGCGAATTTTGACCTGAAAATCTTGGCGTCCGATGATTTCCAAGTTGCCGTCGGGTAAATAACGTGCCAAATCGCCAGTTTTGTAAAGTCGTTCCTGTGGATTGGCGGTAAATGGGTTGGGAATAAATTTGCGATCGTTTAATTGCGGATTGTTGGCATAACCGCGTGCTAAACTCCTACCCGCAATGCACAATTCGCCGACAGCACCAGCGGCAACAGGTGAATTGTTCTCATCGAGTAGATATAGTTGATTGTGAGGATACGGAGCGCCGACAGGGACATATCCTTCGGTACGCTCAAAGTTCTCAGGAATTGGGTAGGCACAAACACCAATCGTTTCGGTTTGACCGTAAACATTTACAATTGCTGGTGAGTTGTGAAATTGGTTTCGCACTCGTGCTAATAGTTGAGGGGTCAATAATCCACCTGAAAATATCAGTACTCTCAGATGAGAATTCATCAATTGGTATTGCAACCCGTCGAGATTGGCGATACTAACTAATATAGAGTCCCACACAGCAGCTACTGTATCGAAGATCGTAATTTTTTTAGTCTGGATTAGTTCGATTAAACTAGCTAGGTTGGTATTGTTATCTTTAGAACTAATTATTACTTTAGCACCATGAGATAGCGGTAGTAATAATTGCCTAACTGATGAGGAAAATGAAAAAGATGCTGAGAGCAAATAAACATCATCAGCTTGAATTTTGACAATCTCATCGATTGCTTGAAGATAGCACTTTACCTGCTCGATCGTAATTTGGACACCCTGGGGTTTGCCTGTAGAGCCAGATGTGTACATGACATAAGCCAAATTAGCGGGTGTTGTTGCTGCGGCTGGGAGATGTTCGCTGGCGGTGGCGACTTGGTGCCATTGAGTATCTAATAAAAATACATCGCTCCCGGCTGTCTTCAGATTTGCGGCTAAATGCTGTTGAGTTAAGATTAATGGTAAGTTTGTTTCGGCTAGAATCGTCTCTAATCTAGCTTGAGGATATGCTGGATCGAGTGGAATATAAGCTCCCCCAGCTTGGAGAACTCCTAAAATAGCGATCGCACTCTCGATCGAACGATCTGTATAAATTCCCACCAATACGTCGGGTTGTATTCCTCGCTTGCGGAGATAGTTTGCTAACTGATTTACGCGACTATTTAGTTGCTGATATGTTAACTGTGTCAGCGGATCTTCGATCGCAATTGCTTCAGGTTGTAGCTCTGAATACACTTGCAAAAATTCACAGATTGACATCGGCTTAATCTTGAGTTTGATGGGATTATTAATTGACTTCGATAACTCATGTCTAATTTACCTAAAAATTATCATTAGTTTATGAGTGTATTAATAAACAATTAAGGTATCATCATTTTATAATATTTGCTACAAATTCTCAATAAGCCTGCGCGCAATTAAGCCAATTGACAAGTAGATAGCCGCTCGCTGCTAAGCTAATTTGCCGATCGGCTCTCCAGCAGTTATGGTGATAAGCAAGACTTGTTGATAGGGGGAAAGGGGAAAGGTCTATGCTTCATATCCCAATTCAGCAATGCCAGATGTGCCAAAAATAGCGATGTAGTTTCCCCCAAAGCCTAAAGCCTAAAGCCTAACCTAATGCCGTAAATCTGGTTCCGGTACTAGGGGCGCTACCATTGCTTCAGCAGCAATCGGTGGTGCTGGTTCCCACAAACTCAGGAGAATCGCATTGCTACTATTGCCCACCACATTTAGTACCGTCTTAAAACCATCGGTCAATCGATCGATCCCAGCGACGATCGCAATCCCTTCGAGGGGCAATCCTGCCGCCGAGAGTACCGTTGCCATCGTAATTAGTGCCGAACCTGGAACTCCCGGTGTACTAAAAGATACTAAAAAACTACTCAGCCCGATCGTCAATAATAACGATGGGGTCAAGGGGACATGGTAAATCTGAGCGATAAAAATCGCATTAAAGCCCTGTAAAATTGTTGCCCCATCGCGTTTTAAAGCCGTCCCTAATGGTAATGCAAAGCTAGCAATCTCCGATCGCAAGCCATAATCTTCCTGCATATTTTTTAAGACCATCGGTAAGACAGCATTGGAACTTGCCGTCCCAAATCCTAGAAAGAACGACGGAATCAAGCTGCGAAAAAACTTAGCAGGTTGGGCTTTGAGTAAAACTAGTAAGATTAAATAAAATCCCGCCATAATTAGCGTGGCAATAAATAGCCCCAACACATACCAAGACAGCCGAATAATTAGTCCCAAACCTTGGGTTGCAATTGTCGAACTAATCAGGGCAAATACACCCACAGGCGCAGCATACAAAATTACCGCTAGCACTTTCTCACTGATAGTATAAATACTTTCCAATAACTCCACAAATGGCTTGGCTTGTGCCTGTGCCATTTGAATTCCCGTCCCGAATAAAGCCGCCGAAAAAATAATTTGCAGTAAATTACCACTACTGAGTGCGCCGAGTGGATTTGTCGGAATCAAACTCACCAACCAATCGATCGAATCAGGCGCGACATTTGCCGCTGTGGCTGCTGGCAGCACAAATCCCGTCACCCCCGCTCCGGGCTGCAAAAACACCGCCACCGCCATCCCGATACACAGTGAGATAAAACTCGTCACCACATAACAAGTCATCAGCTTCAACACGTATCTACCAACTTGTCCCGTCCCCTGAATCCGGTTGAGGCCCAAAATCAACGACGAAAAAATCAATGGTACCACCACAAATTGAATGATCCGCAAAAATCCTGCCCCGATTGGTGCTAATAAATATCGATCCAATGGCACGATCGCCAGCGGAAATGTCGTATTCAAGATCGTCCCAAATGCCATACCAATGGCTAGAGCTGTGAGGATTAGTGCGGACAGATTCATAATAGGGGATAGGGAATAGGGGATAGGGGATAGGGATGAGGCTTCGGCTTTAGGGATTAGGGAATTAAATACATATCAATCAAAACCTAACACAAAAATTAACAGTACCCGATCCGGTTCCCTCAAAGCTACAGATGTAAAACCAAAAGCCTATTCCCTATTCCCTAAATTCAGACATTCGATCGTTGTCTACGCCTGTAATCTCATGCTTAACTAAGCACAATGATTAGAGAGTAACGGGAAAAGCCTTGTGTTAGCCAGAGTTTGGAGTGCGACAATTATCGGCATCGATGCGGTGAAAGTGGGCGTTGAAGTCGATGTTGCTAACGGATTGCCAGGAATTACCGTCGTCGGCTTGCCAGATGTTGCCGTGCAAGAAAGCAAAGAGCGCGTCAAAACAGCGACTAAAAATGCGGATTTTGCCTATCCGGTGCGGCGGATTACGATCAATCTCACGCCAGCAGATTTACGCAAGGAGGGGCCGAGCTTCGATTTACCCATCTGCGTGGGCATTCTAGCCGCCTCAGACCAGGTGAGCGGGGAGTTGTTGGGAGATTATCTATTTTTGGGAGAACTGTCCTTAGATGGCAGTTTAAGGGCAGTTGCGGGAGTGCTATCGATCGCGGCTGCCGCACAGCGGATGGGGATAACTGGCTTGGTAGTACCTGCGGCGAATGCGAATGAAGCAGCCGTCGTGCAGGGTTTGAATGTGTATGGCTTAAACGATTTAGCCCAAGTCGCCGCCTTTCTCAATCATCCCGAACAATTTGAGCCAGCCAAAATCGATGTCACTCAACGATTAGCCCAACCCCAGTTAGATTGTGCCGACCTCCACGATGTCAAAGGTCAAGCTCACGCCCGTCGCGCCCTAGAAATTGCCGCCGCTGGCGGACACAATATGGTTTTATCTTTAGCCAAAAGTTTAAAAACTTTACTGAAAGCTAGTTTTACTTTGTAAACATGCTTTCAATGAATGTCTTTTATTATCTGTTATTACACATGTGCGTACAGATGTATAACAGATATCAAGGAGTGACAGAAATGTGGACATTCATACCAGCCATCAAAAGCAGGTGGATTAAATTGTCAATGCTGGAGTGTTTGCTATTGATATCCATCACATCGCTAATCCGAGCGGGTGTCTCTCCAAAGAATTTAGCAGCCTCAGCTTGCGTCCAATTGCGAGATCGAATGAACCGCTGCAATTTTATAATTAGATCGGCTCTAAGTTTTAGCTCTGCTGCTTCGAGAGGTTCAAAGCCTACATCTTCAAATACATTGTCGCTGCCATTGGTAACACTAATATCACTCATAAGAATTATCATCCTGTACTAAAGATTCAGAGCAATGGCAAAATCAATCAACTAATTGTACATTTGAACTGTACAACTCACGGGTTCAGTCGTGTTTAATCAAGAAATTATCTACTCTCAGGTATGCGCCAACCTAGACCAGATCCTCGACTCAGTAAGCGAGAATCGTGAGATCGTAAAAATTACCTGCCGGAATGGGGTAGATGTGGTGCTCATTGCTGCTGATGAGCTATCGAGTCTCCTAGAATCAGTCTATCTACTCCGCTCTCCAGCTAACGCGAAACGGTTATTTAGTGCGATGGAATGGGCAAAGTCCGACGCGGCTGCACCTCAAACTTTAGATGAGTTGAAAACGGAGCTGGGAATTAAGGCGTAATGTCTGACAAAATCGCATAAAAACTTTGAGATTTAATTAGTCAAAAAAGATCGCTAATCCGTATAGTCATTCTTTGGACTCGCTTCTACTTCTGAGTGTCCCTATCGCCATTGCAATTTGAAATCGAAGCGATGAGATCAGCTTGCGCCTGATAACCTCCGCAATCTCAAGCTGAGACATTCTGACATCTAGAGGATTTGGGCTATTGTATCTGTACAATCGATCTCTGATTTTGACCAAAACCAGCAGATCTTCAATAATGCCCGAACGATGAACGATCTCCTCCTGCCACATCCCAATTGAGCCAGGAACGAGGCAGAACAGCCTTACATTTTGGTAGTTGGCAATGTCGTTATTAAATTCTGTTAGGTGGGGATGAGGAGTCATACAGAGGGCTTGGAGATAGCGTCAGCCCTAAGTTAGCCTCTATAGTTCTCGATTCACCTCCGTCAAATAGCTGCTCCTATGAATATTTACGGGGTGTAGGCTATAAGCACGATCTTGCCG
>NZ_JANMZA010000143.1:0-7619 GCF_031382685.1 Chamaesiphon sp. OTE_8_metabat_110
GAAGTAATTTTAGCCTCACCAGTTTTACAACCATTTAGTCGCTGACACGTAGCTAATAACTCTTTGCCCGCCGCGCGATGGATCGCTCCATCGACACCGCCACCACCAAGTAGCGAACTATTCGCTGCATTCACGATCGCATCTACTGTCAATTTAGTAATATCGCCCTGAATTATCCCCATCCGTTCTTGTGGACTTGAGAGCGATGCTGCTGTCATTTTTGATGAATATTTTTATTTTAACTTCTTGTATTATAATATTCTAAATATGCGATCGGTTCAGTAAGTAGGCGTAATTATTTATCAGATAGATTGTGTCCGAAACCTTAATGGTGGGCAATGCCCACCCTACTGGCTACTGGCTTGACACGACTAAAAATGTGGGTAAAGCGATTCTCTTTCAGAGAGGCTGCGCCAACGCTCAAAATGTTACTCATTGTATTTTCCAGAGTTATAAATGCCCACAGTTTTAGTCGTGTCGTCCCACTACTTCTACTTCCTGGATCGATGTTTGCTGGTATAAACCATCCCCCACAGTCGATCTATAAAATGTATGATGTTTAACATTGTCATCTTGGGGCGATCGATCGCCAAATTGCTGAGACAGAACATCCTCACCACTGGTAAAATGATTTAGCCCAGTACCGTCCGAGCATTGACATGAATAGACCGATCGGAATCGACCTGTTTGCAGGTGCTGGCGGGATGTCACTGGGATTCGAGCAGGCTGGTTTTGATATCGTCGCCGCAGTAGAGATCGATCCGATTCATTGTGCCACGCACGAGTACAACTTTCCCCATGCTGCCACAATTTGCGCTAGCGTCATCGATCTGACGGGTGCAGAAGTTCGCCGGAGAGCCAAATTAGGCGATCGCGATATCGATGTTGTCATGGGCGGCGCTCCCTGTCAAGGCTTTTCCCTCATGGGCAAACGTGCTTTCGACGATCCCCGCAACCAGTTAGTATTTCATTACGTGCGGCTCGTTAAGGAATTAAACCCTAAATATTGCGTCTTTGAAAATGTCAAAGGCTTAACCCTCGGCGCACACGCCCAGTTTCTCGCCGAACTGATTGCCGCATTGGGCGAGGCTGGTTATGATGTGCTGACACCTTACCAAGTACTCAACGCCGCCGATTATGGCGTACCACAGGATCGCAAGCGATTATTTCTCGTCGGTACGCGTCAGGGGGAGAAGTCGCCCACTTATCCACAGCCACACCCAGAGCGCGTAACAGTTTGGGAAGCGATTGGGGATTTACCAAATGCCGATCGATTTGAGGCGCTCTGGCTGGAAGATCGGATCGCGGTAACATGGGAGACAACCAGCCCCTACGCACGTAGACTGAGAGGATTCGATCGCGATCCCCACGATTATAGCTACTCCCGGAGATTCGACCCTCACCTGCTCACCTGTAGTATCAGAACCCGACATAACCCCGCCTCCCAAACTAGATTTAACGCGACCATTCAAGGTAAAACCGAAGCCATCAGCCACTTCCGCCGCCTCGATCCGGCTGGGCTATGTAATACACTCCGCGCTGGTACCGATAGCGCACGCGGCGCGCATACCTCCCCCCGCCCGATTCATCCCTTTTTACCCCGCGTCATCACCGTGCGCGAGGCGGCGAGATTGCATTCCTATCCCGACTGGTTCCGCTTGCACGGGACGAAATGGCATGGCTGTCGCCAAATTGGTAATAGCGTCCCGCCACTCCTCGCCCGTGCCTTAGCTAGCGAATTATTAAAAGCCCAGGGCATACAACCTTCAAAGCCGAAAAAAATTCTCGATTGCGGTCACGATCGACTATTATCTTTTGATATGAGTAATGCGTCAAAATATTTTCAAGTACCGCTAGACACAATCGCCCAAAGATCGCGGTTAAAAACACCGTTACGATCGCTCTAAATCCTGTTGTGCTAATATCCGGGGGACAACAATCAAAAAATAAGTCCACCATAGGATAATTAACCCGGCTACTGGCAAAGTTAGCCACAGAGTATGGAATAATAACCAACTGCCAGTAATAATGGCTATTCCCGTCAGGACGATCGTCCACGGCTGACACCACCAAGGTTTAGATGCCCACAAATTACTATTACTCATTGTTAACAAATTAAAGTTTAGCTACGATCGTACTCGGTAATGCGCCGATCGCATCCGCTCCCAAACCTAATTTAATAGACATGACTGGGGTGTCTCAGAGTAACCCTGACATAATTATGTCAGGGCTACTCTGAGGATCGATCGCGATCGACTGATGATATTAGGCGAAGATTTAGGTTGATACTAGTTGACACTATACTCTTTCAACCAAGCGGTGGCAATTTGTACTCCTTCTTGATTTTCTTGTTTTTCAAAGAGGAAGAGTGCGGCTTTCATACAAGTAATTCCATCCTTAGTGCCACCGAACAAGGTGGCAACTGCCATAAAAGCATAAGGATTAGTTTCTTCGAGTCTGAGTGCTTTCTCGTAATAGGCTAAGGCTTGTTCCTTCTGTCCTTTTTTCTGTGCCGCCCAGCCCAATTGGACGTATTTCATCGATTGTTCGCGATTGTCAGCGCTTGCGTCGTCATTTTTGACTTCAGGAGCTTCCTGAGCGCGTTCGATATTTTGAATTGTGAGGGAGTTGATGCTAGGAGCTAGTTCGGCGTGAGTGCTAGCAGCAGTGGTAAATAGGACGGAAACGAGAGTTAAGCTGGAGACAAAAGTGCTTTTGAACATGGCTGGATTGCTGTGGTGTGAGTTCTATTGAATATCATTAAACACCCTTCGTCTGTGAGTTGAATACGGAGATATTTTTGCTGCTATTTAGTTACGATTTAGTTTCGCCAACATCGGAATGTTGATGCTTTAGCTAACAACTAAGATGGGGCGTTGAGAAATATTTTGCTTGTTAGAGTCGCCGTAACTAATGCCAGACAAGCGATCTCAGCTATTACTGGCAATCAACCAATCGCCCACTTGAGAGCGTCATTAAATGTAAAACCAGCCATCTCCTCGACAATCCCCACTTCGAGTACGGCTTGAAATACCGCCCAGCACTGGATATTTGTGATGGTTTCCCGATCGACTCCCCAATCCTGAAAATAAATTGCGAGCGTTTTAGCACCTTCGTCAGTAGCTTGATTGCCGCCAATAATCAGACAGTACGGCTCGTCTGATATTGCTGAATACTCCACCAAGGTAAAGACATCACTTAATTCTTTTTCCCAAACCGATTGGCGCGTTAGATCCACTGTGCAAAACCTGATAATAACTACGATCGAGATCTTAAAGCCATCACTATTAAACCTTTTGGCTCGATCGCCAGTCTAACTTGTTGGAAAGCAAAAAAGACGCCGATCGTGATGAATCGAAATCAAGGAATGCCTATCTATCTTAAAAGCTTGACTGAGAAAGCACTTAGGAGCTGCTAAGAGCGATTCTCATTCTGAGAGGCTACGCCAACGAGTGGCCAGGAGGTGAACTCAATGAGGTAGAGTGGAAGTACCTGCCATCTGCCCTTGGAGAGAACTTTCTATGGACAATAAGACAGAGCTATTATCTCAACTCCAGATCTGGGTTGCCAACTTCGGCGTTAAAGCGATCTCAGCTTGCCTGATTCTGCTAGCTGGCATTCAACTTGCTCGGGTGCTCCAATCGATCGTCGGTCGCGCGATTCAACAAGCTAGAATTGATGCCACGTTAGTATTATTTGCCAGTAACTTGGTGTATATTTCGGTAGTCACGATGACCGCGATTATCGCCCTCGGTCAGTTAGGCGTCCAGACAGCATCATTTATTGCGATCTTGGGATCGATCGGGGTCGCACTGGGACTCGCTTTACAGGGTTCTCTATCTAATTTTGCTGCGGGGATTTTGATTATCGTCCTCCGCCCATTTAAAGTCGGCGACTATATCGAATGTCTAGGAATCGGCGGTACTGTCAAAAGGATTCATCCGCTCAACACGATCCTAATCACCCCCGATCATCGCACGATCGTCGCTCCCAACCGCAAGTTATTTGATGATTGTCTCACCAATCATTCCGCCCAACCCCAACGCCGGATCGATTTTGTCTTTAGTACTAAATACGAACATGATATCGATCGGATTAAGCAGATTGTCTGGGAAGTATTAGCCGAAGATCGGCGGATTTTGGCAGAACCAAAGACATTAGTTGGCGTGTTGGATTGGGGCACGCTCGGGATGCGCTTTGCGGTACGTCCGTGGGTACATACCGCCGATTATGAGGCTGTGTATTTTGAGACACAAGAAGCCATCAAGAAAAGGTTTGATGAAGAAGGTATTGCTGCACCTTGCGGTGTGGTGTAAGTTAGCGATCCATGAATTAGCAGTTAAAATTAGGTGTAAATTGTCTGAAACCTGTGTGGTGAGCACTGTCCACGAGCAAACCTGGACGGAGCGATGATTTGGGCTTGTGATTGCGATCGATTTTAGCAAACTCAATCTCTATTACGAATATTGGATGATTCGATCGTTACACTCGATCGGATTTATTTGGATCGATCGTCATATTAAACTCGATCGCCATAACTTATCTCGATCGACAAATTCACGCTCTCAATCGTATCTCTGCACCCAGTAGATAAGTAGATAAG
The DNA here is from genome assembly GCF_031382685.1 of Chamaesiphon sp. OTE_8_metabat_110. NCBI lineage: Bacteria > Bacillati > Cyanobacteriota > Cyanophyceae > Gomontiellales > Chamaesiphonaceae > Chamaesiphon > Chamaesiphon sp. OTE_8_metabat_110. Next base: position 4,604 of record NZ_JANMZA010000143.1, read on the forward strand.
CAGCATCACGAAAATGTCACGGTCGAAACTGGAGGATACAAAAGGCAGAGCCAATGTGTTTCAGTCAAGACAGCGAATCAGCGACGCGCTCATCACGGAGGTTCCCTCCAGGTCGAGCGCGTCAAGACAAGAGAGAGGGTTTGGGGGTGAGGGCAAAAGGCTGGCATCTTACATTTAATTCCGCCTAGCTACTTATAGCGGGGTTAGGAAAGGAACAGGGTTTCTTTGCAGGGAAATGCCAATGTCCTTCGGGGAGAAGTAATTAATAATTAATAATTAATTATTAATTATTACCCAACCATTCTTGCTTGGTAATTTCGAGCTTATTTGCTTCGATCCAGTGTCCCTTTTTTTGAAACGCGTGAGGAATATATCTGACAAACTTCATGCCAACTTTTTCGAGGACGCGCCGACTGGCTTTATTCCAGAGCGCATGACTGGCTTCGATGCGGCTAGCACCGAGGATTTCAAACCCAAACTCTAGCATGGCAACGAGTGAGTCAGTCATATAACCTTGTCCTTGACGCTCTGGATGCGTCCAAAATCCCAGATTCCACACATCTTGCCGATCGGTTTTGCGGATCCCAATCCTCCCCAGCAGCAGATCTGAGTGCGGATCGGCGATCGTAAACACATACATTTTGCCCTCATGCCAAGCGCGGAAATTTTCTTGCAATGGTTCTTCCAGTTCTTCGATCTTCGCTGGCGGTTCCCATTGCATTCCCCGCGTAAATCCGGCAACGCGCGTCGCCGAAAATACTAGGGGGATGTCCGCTACAGTGGGACATCGCAATCGACAGCGAGCGGTTTCAATGGTGGAGCCACTGGGAACGAGAATTGTAAAATCGAGCGGAATGACTGGTTCCATTGCCAACGGGTTATATTTATTTCTCTGGTGTAGAATTATTACAGCTAGTACTTCTACGATCGAACAAGTGATGAAGACAGTTGGTACATGGATCTTCGGAGTTCTGCTGTTAATTGGCTTGGGTTTGAGTGTCTGGATTATCCTCCCCGCACCGATTTTCTCATTACTCCCCTTCAGTGTGGGCGCACCCGAAATCAGTCCGGGATTGACTATTTTTAATGCTGTCTTGCTGATTTTGAGCTGGCTGCGATTTGGGATTAGGAGTGTTCGCCGATCTCGATTGGCGATCGTGACGCTCTGTATCAGCAGTTTAGCCCTCGGACTCAGCGCCCAACCGCTCATCCAATTTGCGCCGACTCAACAGCAAGCCCAAAGCGCGATCGAGTCGAATTTAGGCAGAGATTATCTGACTAAAATTGCGCCTGAGTCGCTGGCGAAGATGCGATCGCAGCCACTGATTATTGCCGACCTCTGGCGCGGTATCACTAGCGATCCAGTCCGGATCGATCGGCAGATTCCGTTCGCTAATCCTGATGGGGTGCCCCTAGCTCTCAATATTTATCGACCCCTAAAAGTCGGTAAATACCCCGCCATCGTATCAATTTATGGTGGTGCATGGCAACGCGGTAGCCCCGATAGCGATGAAAATTTCAACCGTTATATTGCCGCTCAAGGTTATGTTGTCTGGGCAATTTCCTACCGTCACGCGCCTACCTATCGTTTTCCGACTCAAAATGCTGATGTCCGATCGGCATTGACATATATCCAAAACCATGCTGCTGAAAACGAAACCGATCTCGATCGCGTCGCGGCGATCGGTCGCTCGGCTGGCTCCCAACTGGCGATGTTAGCCGCTTACCAGAACCCGCCCTTTCCAATTCGCGCGGTCGTCGATTATTACGGCCCTGTCAATCTGACAACGGGTTATGAAAATGTCCCAACTCCCGATCCGATCGAGTCGCGAGCGACACTGCGGACTTTTTTGGGCGGCACTCCACAGCAATTTCCCGAACTTTACCGTCAAGCATCCCCCATTAATGCTGTCAAACCCGCGCTGCCAGCATCGCTACTCATCTATGGCGGCAAAGACCGCATTGTCGAAGCTAAGTATGGCAAGTACCTCGCCACACAATTGCGATCGCAAGGCAATCGTGCCATTTTTATCGAAATTCCGTGGGCGGATCATGCTTTTGATGCGGTATTTCCAGGCATCAGCAATCAACTTGCGCTCTACTACACCGAGCGATTTTTGGCTTGGGCGTTGGCTTTGTAATAATATTTACACGAACTTCTTCAGTTTTTCGGTCGCGATCGGGTAGATGTGGCTAGATCGTGTCTTGTCAATTCTTTGCTTGAAAGTAGAAGCAGCCATCTCTATCTCTACCTTTTGATAGAAAGATTACTGAGTGCCACTAGTATACCATGCAATATATTATACAAACTTAATTGTTGGAGCGCGAGATGCCGAATAACTATAACAATCCTCAAGGTAGGGACAATTTAGACAATGAGATCCAGTACCAGCGCGAACGAGCTGCCGAAGATAATGGTACTAGCAATGGGATCGCGATCGGTGGCCTCTTAGTTTTCTTACTGGGTTTGGGTGGATTGGCGACTTATTTCTGGACGCGACCAGCGCCGACGCCAACACCAGCACCGACAACGATTATCAATACTCCGCCGAACCCTACCGCAACGGTATCGCCAGCACCACAGAAAACGACAATTATCGATCGGACAGTCGAAAAAACTGCGCCCCCACAAGTCAAAGTGGTCGAGGTGCAAAAACCCGCCGCGCCACCAAAAATTATCGAAGTACCCAAACCTTTTGCCGTACCTGGAGCCACCAAAGTAATCGAAGTACCCAAGCCAGTAGTGGTACCTGGAGCCACTAAAGTAATTGAAGTACCCAAGCCAATAGCGGCACCTACTACCACTGATAAATCGGATACTACCAAGCCGATGACGACGCCATCAGCAGCGCCGACTCCCGCGAGTAGTGATGCCGCGCCGCCAGCTCCCAGCAGTCCCGAAGGAAGTAATTAAATTAATTAATAATTAATAATTAATAATTGGGTTTTAGGACTTGCTGCAATACCCCCGACTTCTTGGAGAAGTCGGGGGTATGTCCGAAGCTAGCGTGGCGGT
>NZ_JANMZA010000167.1:0-5355 GCF_031382685.1 Chamaesiphon sp. OTE_8_metabat_110
TAGCCTACTTTTATTGGCGTTGCTGAATTGAGGTATGAAGCATAGATTTTGCCCTCACCCCCAGCCCCTCACCCAAGCTTGGGAGAGGGGAGCCAGAGCCGAAGGATCTGGCGGGGTGAGGGCAAATCATACCTTAAATCAGCAACGCCCTTTTATTAATAGCAGCACGATTAGAAGAGCTAGTCACGCCAGCAGTACTAGTACAAGAGAAGTATGGATATTTGTCACTGGATTGTCGATGTAGTTTTACGACCCGCATTAAACATCGCAACCCGCCCAAAATAGAAAATATTACATCTTCCTCCACACCAATGAGACCGACGCTTGCCATCCTACTTTCTACCCTCCTATTCGTACCCCCAGCCTGGAGCTTAGAGCGCGTCGATACCTCAGATGGTAGCATTGCCCAAATTGCCGATTCCGAACCCCTCAGTCCCCAAGCAGTCCGCCAAACTGCCCAACGAATCACCGTGCGGATTACTGCCAATAACAGCGGCGGCTCTGGGGTACTCATCGCCAAAAAAGGCAACTCCTATCTCATCCTCACCAATGCCCACGTCACCAGGCGCGGCAGCAAATTTGAGATTCAAACCCCAGACGGACAAAAACACACCGCCAAGCCCATCGATGGCGGCTTCGATGCCAAATACGATCTCGCACTATTAGAATTTACCAGTCAGAAACAGTACACACTTGCCAACTTATCCACCACCTCACCCCTCGACGCCGAGCGCACCATCTACAGTGCCGGATTTCCCTTCGACTCCAGAGAAATCCGCATCACCAGCGGACAAGTCTCCCAACTTTCGGATATTCCCTTCGATAATGGCACCCAAATCGGCTACACCACAAGTAAAGGCGAAAAAGGTCTACGTCAAGGAATGAGCGGCGGCGCGATCCTTGATGTGCGGGGGGTATTGTTAGGCATCAATACCATTGGTTCCGCTCCGATTTTACCTAACTATACTTACAGCGATGGGAGTAAACCTTTAGCTAAACTCGCGGCAAAATATCGCTCGGCTAATTGGGGCGTACCTGTCTATAATTTCCTGATTAAAGTGAAGCCAGACATCCTTTATCGTTATAAATTTAATGGCTTAGCAGTCGGACAAATTCAGCCCCAAGCCAACCCGACTGGCTACATGGCAAAGCTCAACGATCTCGCCCGCAAACAGACAGTCAGAATCGAAAATAGTGGCGGTAATGGTTCGGGGGTAATTATTGCTAGAGAGGGGAATAGTTATTATGTCGTCACAGCTAAACACGTACTAGAAAATGAGGAAACTCAACAAAGACGTACTAATAATCGACTCATCACCTACGACCAAGATACCCACAATCTTACCAGCACGGTACTAGCAACAGGTGTCGATCTGGCGATCGTCAAATTCACCAGCACTAACATCTACCCCATTGCTCAACTCAGTGAAATTAGCCCCAATAACAAAGAAATTGTCCTAGCAGGTGGCTTCCCAGGGCGAGATAAAATTAATAGCCCTCTGTGGCAATGGCAACTCAATCCCGGAAATATTTTCGAGCGAGAGATAGGGAAATTTGAAACTCAAGATCGAAAATCTTTTAGTAATGGTTATGACCTTATCTACACCAGTATCAGTTATGGCGGGATGAGCGGTGGGGGTGTCTTCGATACTGCTGGTAGAGTTATCGGCATTCATGGTCGAGCCGAACAGACTGAGGGTGTAATGCTAGGCAAGAGTCAAGGCATATCGATCCAAACCTTAATTGGTTTAGCACCACGACTCCAACTCAATCCTAAATTACTCAAGCTCGCCAAAAATCCCGCCCCAGCCTTAACCACCCGCGATCTCCAAACCATTTATATGGTGGTAAATTTAGCCCCGCCCACGTCTGAAGACAGTGGCGAACGCTGGCTCACTTATGGAAATCAACTCTACCGGATTGGGCAACTAGAGAAATCTGTAACTGCCTTCGATATGGCAATCGATCGGGGTCAGATCCTAACTGGTAATTATGGTAAAGCCCTATCACTAAGGTTTTTAGTAAAACCTGACCTAGCTAGTGTGGCGATCGCCAAAGCAATCGCAGCAGTCCCCACCTCAAAACGTGCCAATTACTACTATTTCTGGAAGCATCAAAGTGGGATTTTTATACTTCAACAACAGTATGGCAAGGCATTAGTATCGATCGACACAGCGATTAAACTAGAACCGCAAGATCGAACATTGCTATATGACAAAGCCCTGATTTTAGTTCTACAAAAACAGCACGCAGCCGCGATTAAAGTTTATGACGACTTGATTGGCGATCGAGAAGACAGCTATGCTTATGAGGGTCGGGGTATCGCTAAATTAAGTGGCAAAGATTATCAGGGAGCAATTGCGGATTTAGATCGAGCAATTAAAATTAATCCGAACCTGTCTAATGCTTATAATGGCCGAGGTAGTGCTAAATTGGCTGTAGGAGATAATCAGGGCGCGATCGCTGATTTCGATCGGGTGATTAAAATTAATCCCAATTATGCTGAGACTTATGTTAGCCGAGGCACGGCTAAATTAAATCAAGGCGAAAAGAAGGAAGCGATCGCTGATTTGGATCGAGCGATTCAAATTAATCCGAACTCGGCTGATGCTTACATGCACCGAGGTACAGCTAAATCGGATCTAGGAGATAATAAGGGCGCGAATGCTGATTACGATCGGGCAGTTAAAATTAATCCCAACTATGATGCGGCTTATTTTTTCCGAGGTACGGCTAAATTGAATCAAGGCGAAAAAAAAGGCGCGATCGCTGATTTCGATCGAGCAATTACAATTAATCCTAACTATGCTGAGGTTTACATTTTTCGAGGTACAGTTAAATCAGATCTAGGAGATAAAAAGGGAGCGATCGCTGATTTCGATCGAGCGATTCAAATTAATCCCAATTATGCTGAGGCTTACGGTAGCCGAGGTTTAACTAAATTAGCTTGGGGAGATAAACAGGGCGCGATCGCGGATTTAAGTAAGGGTGCTGAGTTATCTCGCCAACAAGGGCGGATGGATTCATATCAACGGACGATGAAGCTAATTGCTCAGTTGAAGGGAGAGGGAACGATTGCCGATCTCGATCGGGCGATTAAAATTAATCCGAACGATGCTATAGCTTACGTTGAGAAGGGTCTAGCTAAATATAATCAGGGAGATAAACAGGGAGCGATCGCCGATTACGATCGGGCAATTAAAATTAATCCGAACTTTGCTGATGCTTACAGTAACCGAGGTCTAGCTAAATCAGCTCTAGGAGATAAACAGGGAGCGATCGCCGATTACGATCGGGCGATTAAAATTACTCCCAAAGATGCTGCTGCTTACATTAGCCAAGCTGCTGCTTATATTGGCAGAGGTGGAATTAAATTGGAATTAGGAGACAAGCAGGGAGCAATTGCCGATTTGAGTAAGGGTGCTGAGTTATTGCGCCAGCAGGGGCAGATGGATTATTATCAGCAGGTGATGGATACGATCGCTCAGTTGAAGGGACGTTAGGGGATGGAGAATTGAGAAGTTTAGCTTAGAATGATGGGCGATCGAATTCGATCGAAGATTAAAAGTATGTGTCAATTGACTTGATGATGGGACGCGGAGGGTTAGGGTGGGGTAAAGATCTACGCCTCAGCTATTTCGAGATCTAAAACGAGCTGCTAAAATTTGCACTCGATCGAGTAAAATTGAGCCTGTAGTCGCCATTGACGCACTAATGACTCTATTCCCCGATCGACTAGATTTACCCACCTTCTGGGCACCTGTAGACATCTCTCAGGCGGCATTTGTCGCGAATAATGCGGTGGTGATGGGAAATGTCTCGATCGCATCGGGAGTGAGTATCTGGTATGGTGCGGTAGTCCGGGGTGATGTCGAACGGATTGAAATTGGCAAAAGTACCAATATCCAGGATGGGGCGATCTTGCATGGCGACCCCGGACAACCGACAATATTAGAGAGCTATGTCACCGTCGGACATCGAGCTGTCATTCATTCTGCCTATATCGAAACAGGCTGTTTGATTGGCATTGGGGCGATCGTGCTAGATGGTGTGCGCGTGGGAACTGGTAGTATTATTGGTGCGGGTTGCGTGGTGACAAAGGATGTCCCGCCGCGATCGTTAATGGTCGGCGTACCAGCAAAATGCCTCAGATCGGTAGATGATGCTGAAGCTCAAGGTTTAATCGTTCATGCCCAAAAATACGCACGATTAGCTTTAGTACATGCTGGTAAGGGTGAAGATTTAGGTTTTTGTTAGTGCCGAATTCACCAGAATTTACCAACTTGTTAATTACTAAAATTAGACTAGTTCGTTCGCTAATTCTTTAACTAAAACATAAGGTTGAATAATCATCGCTTGAAATTTTTGATGGGGATTTGTATTCCAGCGATTGAGAATTTCTGGTGATGGTTTGACTAGCAGTTGTTCGCCGATCCAATGTTGCACTGATTGAGTATTATCGCTAGCAATCGCCACGCCGACATCTAATATATCTAGTTCGGGAACGACTAAAATTACGGCGTCTTTTTGAATATGGGGTTTGAGCCATTCTAGCTCAGCTTCATCAACAAGTTCGGTTAATTGTGCGCGGAGATTTTCCATATGTGCGAAGAGGATAAAGGATAGAAGGTGAGTAATTATTAATTATTAATTATCTCCCCAGATCGTGCAACTCATTAATTTTAGTCGTACAGATTGCCGTAACGCGATCGAGTTCCGATCTTTTAGTATCGGTTGGTGGCGGAATTAACTCGCCAATTCTCACGGTTACGGGAGTAGCTTGGGGGAATTTTTTGCCTTTTTGTTCGATCGCGTGCGTCCCCCACAAACAGACGGGTAGCAGCGGTACTTGAGCCTTAGCTGCAATCAAAGCCGCGCCGGGCTTGGGATCGACTACCTTACCATCGATCGTCCGCGTACCAGAAAGAAAAATTCCCGCCGCCCAACCATCCTCTAAAAAAGCTAACGCCGCTCGAATTGTCGCTCGATCTACGGCACCGCGTTTAACTGGATACGCGCCATATAATTTAATCGCATTTTTCAATATTGGTATATCAAACAGTTCTTCTTTAGCCATATAGGCGACAGGTCGCAATACCGCAGCCGACAATAATGGCGGATCGAAATTACTACCATGATTGCTAACTAATACAAATCCGCCCGATCTGGGTACATGCTCCGTGCCGACCACTTTCCCCCGCAGATATAAGTAAAAGAAGGGACTGATAAATGGTTGCTTGAAAGCATGATAAAAGGCGAGGTTAATTAGTGGTTCGCGGGATCTGGACATGGAGGGGATGGGAGATGGGAGAGGGGAGAGGGGAGTTGGGAGAGGGGAGTTGGGAGAGGGGAGTT
>NZ_JANMZA010000178.1:0-4460 GCF_031382685.1 Chamaesiphon sp. OTE_8_metabat_110
CTTCTATGTCTGGATGAAACGGGTATTAGATGATGTGTAACCAGAATTGATTTATGGCGAACACACCGACAAAGATCGCGAAGCACTCGCCAATCCTTCCCGCTTTCGGAATATGGGCGCACCGCCAGAAATGTTAGCGCGGGCGGATTATGAAGCGAAGATGCTCCTGGCTTTTAATGAATACCATCGCGTATTGCGTCCCGATGGGGTGATGACAGTCCAATTCAATCACAAAGATCCAGGTGCGTGGGATGTCCTCGCCAACTCCCTGATTAATGGTGGCTTCGAGATTACCGCATCTTGGTCGGTAAGTACCGAAAATCCCCAAAACCTCCACCAGGCAAAGAAAAACTCCGTCGCCAGTACCGTGCTATTAGTCTGTCGCAAGCGCGATCCTGAAGCTGGATTAGCTTGGTGGGACGATTTGCGCCCCCAAGTCGTCAACATCGTAGAAGCCCGCGCCGTCGAATTTGAAGCCAACGACATCACCGGAATCGACCTCTGTCTGAGTGCATTTGGCCCCGCCTTGAACGTATTTTCTAGTTATCAGGAAATTCGTAATAGTAGTGGTGAAATCGTCCGTCCAGAGGCGGCTTTTACCGAAGCCCGTCGCGCTATCGCTAATTACCGCTTCCGTAAATTAGCCCACACCGATACCGCTGGATTCGATCCCCTGACTCAGTGGTATCTATTAGCCTGGGATGCCTTCAAAGCGCGAGAATTTGTATTTGATGAAGCCCGACAATTAGCCCTAGCAATTGGTGGTTTCAATGTCGAAGACTTGAGCAAAGTCTATAAACTCATCACCTCTACAGGCGGTAACTGCAAACTATTAACCCCCAAAGAACGCCTGAAAAAACGCGCCTTCAGCGTCGAAGAATCCGACTTTTCCTCACTCTATCTAGTCGATTCTCTCCACGCCCTAATTGCCATTTATGAAGAAGGACACAACCCCCAATTAGTGCGCCGCTTTATGCAAAACACCGGACTGATGGAAAGCGATGCCCTGATGAAAACAATGGAAATCGCCCTCAAAGTCTTCCCCACCAGCACCTCAGAATACGACGCGCTAGTTTCGTTGCGATTAGCAATGGACGAGATTAAGGCGAAGGTAGTAGTCGAGCAGTTGAGTTTAAGTTATGGGTAGGGTAAAAAATCCCCTACCCTTTATCCATAAGTCCGTTTGAGGTACTGCGGAGATCTTTACCCCACCCCAGCCCTCCCCTTATAAAGGGGAGGGAGCAAAAGCCCCCCCTTTATAAGGGGGGGTTGGGGGGGTAACACCATCCCCGCCGAAGTATAGCCTCCAAAGGGCGGGGTGGGTAGATCTCCGCCACAACTCAAGCAAACTCCCTCTATGATATTTAACGTAGTATGGAGGAGAATAAGTGAGTGACTTGGCAGATGAGGATATTTATCGAGAAGTCGGCAAGATCGTCAGTCAATTCGATCTGTACCAGTGTTATGACAGTGCAATTGCAGTCATGCAGTGGCTGAGAGATAATAGGATTGAGGGTCGCATCATCGAGTTAAAAACCTTCTATAGGGATGAAGACTACATTGTCAGCGACAGAATCGGAGGAGATGAGTCGATATCTGAAAATGGCAAACATTACGGCGTAAGAGTGTGCGGACTGATTTTTGACAATCTTTCTACCATAGGAATGAAAGAAGCCGACTGGATTAGAGATTTTCATTGTCCCAGCAACGAATTTGAGATCGCAGAATTAGGAGAATAAATAACATGGAATTTAAAGGCGGACTATTCGAGATTTTAGCAAAGATTAAAGCTACACCAGGAATGTATATCGGTCATCCATCGGTATCAAATTTGTTTGTCTTTCTCGCTGGGTATAAAACGGCGCGACGAGAGTTAGGAATTAGACCGAACGATCGAGAATTGACATTTTATGAGAGTTTTAATGAATTCATTCAAGATCGTTATCAAATCCATATTTCTAACTCTTGGGCAAAAATCATCATGCTCAACTGTCCAGATGAAAAGCAGGGATTCGATCGATTCTTTGAACTCCTAGCAGAATTTGAAGCTAGATCTAAAAATATTCAACAACCTCAAAACGATCTAGTCAAATTATAAATATAGGAGAGTGAATTTATGACAATCAAAGAACAATTGTTGCAATAACTCAATTCTACGCCCGATCGATTAATTGTTGAAACTCTCAATTTTCTACAATTCATCAAAGCCAAAGAAGAATTAACTTTCTCCACCGGAGCATCTTTACTCGCCCATCTAAAAACTATCGGTTCTTGGCACGGCGACGATTTTGATGAATGTTTGCAGGATATTGTCGATACCCGATTACCTGCTGAGTTCACTTTAGAAACCAATCCTTAATAGTGTAATTCTCAATCTTGTAATTTCTGAATACCATGAATATCCAACTGATAGAATCCTTAGCACAAGTAATTCGCGCTCTGCCCACCGAAGAACGCGCTGCCTTAACAGAACAGCTTTTCTTTAATCTTACTTATCCTACAACAAAAGAACTCACTAACCTAGCTGTACGATCGAGTAGCTTTGACTTTTTAGATCGAGAGCCAGAACTTTATAGCCTCGAAGATGGAGAGCTAATATCATGTCTATAGCCAAAGGTGATATTATTTTAGTGCCTTTTCCATTTACAGATCTCAGTGAACCTAAGCTTAGACCTGCTGTTGTATTGTGGGTCGATGATAAAGGTCAAGATGTCACTCTATGTTTTATTTCTTCTCAGGCGATTGAGCGAGTTACTGATGATGAGTCTATCATTTTATCTAGCGATTTAGAATTTGTTCAAACTGGTCTTAAAAGCACTTCTAAAGTGAGAGTAGCTCGTATTATTACCCTAGAAAGGTCATTATTGCAACGCCGTTTAGGTCAACTTGGCTTTCAACATCTTCAGCGACTCGATCGGTGTCTAATTAATGCTTTCCAAATCAATTCTTAAATCATGGAAAATCGAGAGCGAACAATCCGATCGAACTGTAAATATACGAGAAATGTTTTATGACACTCAAAGAACAACTATTACAAGAACTCAATTCTACTCCCGATCGCTTAATTGTTGAAACACTCAATTTTTTAAAATTTCTAAAAGCAAAAGAACAATCGAATCGATCGACAGATGAATCTTTACTCGCCGATTCAGAATCAGCAGAATGGTATGCCCTGTCTTTGCAAGGATTAAATAGAGCCTACAGTGACGATGAACCAGATTATGAACTATCTCCATCCTAAACATTCATAAGTAAATGCACATATTTTTGGTGCGTTACGCTTCGCGATAACACTACTTATTACTTATTACTTATTACTTGATTTAATGCTCCCCGATCGATCCTGGCGAATTAGCTACTCTAGTAATGAAAATAACCCGATCGCCGAATTCTATATTCCTGCGTTAGAATGCGCCGTACAATACGATCGCAAGTCCGGTTTTTTCAATAGTGCAATTCTCAGTAGAGTAGCGCGGGGACTGGGCGCAATGCTCCATAATCAAGGTAAAATTCGGTTGATTATGGGCTGTCAATTTAGTGCCGAAGATTTGGATGCGATCGAACGAGGTTATGCCCTCCGAGAGATTATTAACGAAAGACTAACCGCCGCTCTCCAACCACCCGAAAACTTTGTCCAACTCAAACACTTAGAAATCCTCAGTTGGCCGATCGAAACTGGTAGTCTCGATATTAAAATCGCAATTCCCATGAAAACTAATGGGAAGCCAACAGATGAAAATACAGAAATAGATAGACATCATATCTTCCATGAAAAAGTCGGCATCTTCACCGATACCGATGGCAATAAATTAGTATTTAGCGGCTCCAATAATGAATCAGTCGCCGGATGGGAATATAACGTCGAATCCTTCCATGTATATTGCGGCTGGGAAGGCGGGAGAGATGGCGAGAGGGTAGATGAAGAAGTAACTAGATTCGATCGGTTGTGGCACGGATTAGCCCCCAATGTGAGCATCTTCGATCTACCTGAAGCAGTACTCCGTAAATTGCTCACTCATGCACCCAAATCTATCCCCGATTGGAACCCACAAATCGAATTCGACATAGACAAAATTCAGCCCCCAATCCTTATACCCCAAACCCCAAACCCTGAACCCCAACTCCCCACCCCCAACCTTCAGGAGCAAGCACTATTCGATCTCCTTGCCAATTTACACAACCATCCTGGCTGTTTAGATTTCTGTCTCAAATCGATTCCGATCTCCCCGTGGGCGCATCAACTCAAGATTTTGCGCCGAGTTGCCAATAATTTCCCCTGCAATTTCCTCATCGCCGATGAAGTAGGATTGGGTAAAACGATCGAAACTGGCTTAATTCTCAAATATCTACTAACCAGCCAAAAAGTTCAGCACGTCTTATTGTTAGTACCTGCCAGCGTTCAAAATCAATGGCAACAAGAATTACGCGAAAAATTCAATCTCAATTTCTGGAGCTATAGT
>NZ_JANMZA010000228.1:0-2453 GCF_031382685.1 Chamaesiphon sp. OTE_8_metabat_110
TGGGGGGTTGTGTGTGGTGCGGCATCTTCGGGTGAGTATACGTGGACGATCGAGAATGTGCTCAAAGCGGCGTTATGTATGTTGATGTCTGGGCCATTATTAACTGGTTATACTCAGGTGGTGAATGAGTGGTACGATCGCGAGATCGATGCTGTGAATGAGCCTTATCGTCCGATTCCTTCGGGGGCAATTTCGGGATCTCAGGTAGTAGTCCAAATTTTTGTCTTATTATTTGGGGGGATTGGGGTTGCTTATATTCTCGATCGAGCGGTAAATCATGAATTTCCCGTGATGACTTGTTTGGCACTTGGTGGTGCATTTGTGGCTTATATTTATTCGGCTCCACAATTGAAGTTAAAACAAAATGGGTGGTTGGGTACTTACGCGCTGGGGGCAAGTTATATCGCTTTACCTTGGTGGGCTGGTCATGCGCTATTTGGGACGCTAAATTGGACGCTGATCGTGATGACTCTATTCTATAGTTTAGCAGGATTGGGCATCGCGATCGTCAATGATTTTAAGAGTGTCGAGGGCGATAAGCAGTTTGGGCTAAAGTCGCTCCCGGTGATGTTTGGAATTGACAAGTCTGCGTGGATTTGCGTGTTGATGATTGACATTTTCCAAGCTGGTATTGCTGTCTATCTGATAACCATTCACCAAAATCTATACGCGGCAATTTTATTCCTGTTAATAATTCCCCAGATTACGTTTCAAGATATGTATTTTTTACGCAATCCGCTGGAAAATGATGTTAAATATCAGGCTAGTGCCCAACCTTTTCTCGTATTAGGCATGTTAGTCGCTGGGTTAGCTTTTGGACATGCTGCGATCGGTTGATGAATTTATCAAGCTGTCGTCGATCGCTTGTGGGGTTGGGCGGGTTTGTTCGCTATTTATCATTACAATAATAAATCACTAGCATAAACCCGCCCCTACAGATCCTGGTAGATGAGAAAATGATGGTAAATTTGTGCTATTAATATTAAAAATAACATCCAACCCGTAAAATCTTCAGCGGTGAGGGTATCGGTGCATCCGTATTTAGTATCTACCAGCTCATGAATAAACCCCTCGGCTCAGTAATAGAAGGTTCGCTCACTGGTGGCTTAGAAGTAAGACTGCATCCAGATATCTCCGTGGAAGATATGCGGGTGGGCAAATTTTTGGTGGTGAGAGGGCGACAATATGACTTCTTTTGTCTGTTAACAGATGTTTGCTTGGGGACATCAAGCGATCGAATTTTAGTCAATCCACCGCATCCCGAAGATGATTTTTTGCTGGATGTTTTGTCGGGAAGCGGTACCTATGGAACGGTAAATCTCTCGCCGATGTTGATGCTCAATAAATTTAGCCAAATTCCACCGATTGTCAGTAGCGGTGCGAGTCTGAATGGTAATGGTAAGGGTAAAAAAGCCAAAGCCGAAACTGGTAAAGCCGTCCTAGCGTCCTTTGAAGCTCAGACAAATATGGAATGGGAGCTTTTACCTGTCAAGACGGTTCCCAGCCACTTCAGTCAGGTATTTGATGCCAATGAGAACGACTTTCGATCGGTATTCGGTTGGGAAGACGATCCAACGCGCAAGAATTTTTCGATCGGGCAACCATTGGATATGGATGTACCTGTCTGCTTGGATCTCAAGAAGTTTGTCGAGCGGAGTAATGGGGTATTTGGGAAATCGGGGACGGGAAAATCATTCTTGACTCGACTGTTACTTGCTGGTGTAATTCGTAAAAAAGTCGCTGTCAATCTGATTTTTGACATGCACTCAGAATACGGCTGGGAAGCAGTGCAAGAAGGCAAAAATGTTCGCACGGTTAAAGGCTTGCGGCAACTATTTCCCAATGAGGTAGTCGTCTATACGCTCGATCCTGAATCCAGTCGTGCTAGGGGGATTCGCGACGCGCAGGATCTGTATCTCACTTATGAGATGATCGATATCGAAGATTTACAGTTGGTATCGCGCGAGTTGGGTTTATCTGATGCAGCGTTAGATAATGCCAACATTTTAGCGGCTGAATATGGCAGTAGTTGGATAAGTCGGCTACTGGAAATGACGAATGAAGATATCACTATCTTCTGTGAATCGGGGAAAGGGCATAAAGGATCGATCTCTTCTTTGCAACGGAAATTGATGCGCTTAGAAAAGCTAAAATATCTACGCCCAATCAGCCGTCAGGACAATCTTAAAAGTTTGATTCAATCGCTTAGTGCTGGTAAAAATGTGGTGATTGAATTTGGTAATCAATCGGATTTATTATCTTATATGCTGGTGACAAATATGCTCACCCGCCGGATTCATAAACTGTACGTTAATAAAGCCGAACAATATCTCCAAAGTAAACAGGAATCCGATCGACCTTATCCGCTTATTATCACGATCGAGGAAGCCCATCGTTTCTTAGATCCGGCTATTGCTAAGAGTACCATCTTTGGCACGATCGCGCGGGAAATG
>NZ_JANMZA010000233.1:0-5685 GCF_031382685.1 Chamaesiphon sp. OTE_8_metabat_110
CCCAAGCTTGGGAGCGGCGTTTTTATGTCTAGGGTTCCCCCCTAATAAAAAAACGACAAGACAGAGGGGAGCCAGAGCCGGAGGCGAGGGCGGGGTAAGGGCAAGGGATTTCGATTGGTATCATACCCAGATTCAGCAACGCCAAAACTAGATTTACCAAGTGTAGAATTGAGGCGATCTCGCCAATTCTGCTGGCAGAAACGCTCTGTGTCCCCTTCAGCTCGATCGATCGAACACGTACTATTTAGTTGACGCAATTTTTGCGCCAACTAAGATTTTGCAGCGGCTAACGATCGTTTTGAGCCATTGTCAAACTAATGCCTGTAATGTACCCGCACGCGATCGCGATCGCACCAGATCCGATCGTGATTGGGGTATTCTGATGTAGAGAATGCTCGGTTTAACCTCGATCGCCTCGACACCAGACCCGCAGTTACAAAATGACATCAATATTTTCTACATTGGTGAGATCTCCCAGATCGCGGGAATAATAGGATAGTTAGGAACATCTTCGAGCTATCTTTGCTAGAAATTAGCGATCGGTTGCTGGGGATTAAAGCTTTTGGATATCTTTAGTAACTTTCCTGGTTGTATAGTTGTATGTATGAATAGCTAGAGTAACTAGACAATTGCAACGTACGACTCTTCTGTGGTAACGGATTTTGTCCATGCCAGATTCAATTAGCGGCGATCGCGATGTTAGACTACAATCGACAAGCGATAAGTTAGCAAGTTAGCAATTTTTCACTAACTTGAAGGCAATTGACCGCGTATATTTAAATTCTTGCTCATTAGAATACACAAACTACACATCTAAATTTATTAATTTCCCTATTCTTAACCCATTTACCTGCCAAGTCATTTTGACTCAAAGGATTTAACCGTGAAAAAAATCTTACTAGTAGACGACGATAAAACCCTCCAAACCGTACTCACGCGCTATCTTGAAAAGCGGGGTTATTCAGTACGGGTAGTCACCTCTGGAGTCCAGGGGTTGAAACTGTTCGCTCAAGATCCGCCAGATTTGGTCGTGTCGGACATCATGATGCCCGGGATGGATGGTTTGGAATTTTGTCGCCGCCTGCGGGCAACCAGACCCGGACAGTTGGTACCATTTATCTTTTTGACAGCTAAAAAAGACTTGGAAGACCGGATTCAAGGTCACTATATCGGCGCGGATGACTACATCACCAAGCCATTCGAGCCATTAGAGTTGCTAGCCAAAATTGAAGCTCAACTCGAACGTTCGCGCCGCATTCACTCAGAGATGGTGCGGTTGATGCAAAAAGTACCTGAAGATAGCGACTTGGGGAATGAGTATGGCGACGATCGATCCGAAGCTGTAGCTCAGGCTAAAGATCCCGAGCCAGAAGAAGATCTGCCATTGACACCAGCCGAAGCGCGGGTGTTCTGGGAAGTAATCCAAGGTTTGACCAATAAGCAAATCAGTCAAAGGTTGTTTATTAGTCCGCGTACCGTCCAAACTCACCTGAGTAATATTCTCACGAAGTTAAATCTCGAAAATAGATCGCAGTTAGTCAGATTTGCCTTCGAGCATGGCTATCGTCCGCCCCAAACTCAAGACGAACAAAGAGCCGCTGAAGCCAGAGGCTAGTACTGAAAAGATGGGAGATGGGAGATGGGAGATGGGGGATGGGAGATCTCAATAGTGACTTAATTTGTGCCGCCCAGTACTAGTTAGAAATTGGCAGGGGGAATCGATCGATTATCCCTGCCGATTTTTTTCAGTTCGCTTTTACCGCTAAACTTGAGTAATCCCATTACGATATTGTCAGCAAGCATCATGTCAGACGATCGAGCCTATCTCTCACAAAAAGCGATCGACCCCAAAGAGCGACTAATTTTTGCACTTGATGTCGATAATAGCGATCGAGCGCGGGAAATTGTTACACAGCTCGATGATGCGGTCGTATTCTATAAGCTAGGGCTGGAGATGTTTCTGGGTGGTAAATACTTTGAAACGATCGAATGGTTATTATCCCGCGATAAGAAGATTTTTGTCGATTTGAAGTTTTTTGATGTGCCCCAAACTGTCGGCGCGGCGGTCAAACAACTCACCAATCGCGGCATTAGCTTTGTGACGGTGCATGGTAACGATGAGATTTTAAAAGCTGCCGTGCGGGAAAAACAGGATCTCAAGATCCTGGCGGTGACAGTTTTGACGAGTCTCGATCGCGGCGACCTCAATGACTTGGGATTCGAGTGCGATCCTGACGCGCTAGTGCTGTCTAGAGCCAAACGTGCCCTGTCGATCGGCTGCGATGGGGTGATTTCATCCGGACGGGAAGCCAAGGCGCTCAGAGCCAGTTTAGACGCTAACTTTCTGGTAGTTACACCCGGCATCCGACCTGTAGAAAATACCGAAGAACAGAGCGACGATCAAAAAAGAACGGTCGATGTCAAGACTGCATTTATGAACGGTGCCGATTATATCGTAGTCGGCAGACCGATTAAGTCTGCGCCCGATCCTTACGCTGCGGCATCAGCCATCCAGCAAACGATCGCCGAGATTTTCACGTAACTTTATTGCGGGAAGATCGAATAAATAAGTTCAAAGCCGAGATAGATGTTGACAACAAAGACTGTGAAAGGGAACCTTCCTAAAGCAACTAACAGCCAACGGTTCGATCGGACAACTCCGGTGTTATCCAGTCGGCAAGCGGGCTGGGACGGGATTTTAGTCGAGCGGTATCAACATCTTTCAACTTCATTTGAAGTTGAATTTCCCGCCCCATCAGAGCATTGGCTCGTCTTACCATTAGGGCAACCTGTCCTTGTCACCCAAAAGTCTGACAATCGGTTGTATGAATCCTTTATTAAAAAGGGCGACAGCGTCCTTGTTCCCGCTGGACAACCGAAGTACTGGAGTCGGCGCGAAGGTATCTGCTGTTCGTTGCATATTCACTTAAAACCGGAGCTGATTAGACAAACCGCTGAAGTATCCGAACTGAATCCAGACCGAATCAGCCTCGTGGACTGTTTCGGTAAGCAAGATTTACAGCTTCATCAGATCGCGATGCTGCTGTTAGCTGAGTTGGAGTCTGATGGTGTGATGGGTCGATTGTATGTTGAGTCACTTACCCAAGTATTAGCCATTCATTTACTCAGACATTATGCTAGCATCACGCCAACCATTACACCTGAAAATAGAAGTTTAACTCGTACTCAGTTGCAGCAGGCAATCGACTATATTCACGCTCATCTCGACCGAGACTTGTCATTGGCGGAACTTGCCAGCATCATCAATATCAGCCCCACTTATTTTGCTAGTTTATTCAAACAGTCGATGGGAATTGCGCCACATCAATATGTGATTCAACAGCGCGTAGAACAGGCAAAATTTCTGTTGTCGAAAACAGATTTAGCGATTGCGGATATTGCCTCAAAAGTAGGCTTCTCCAGTCAAAGTCATCTCACCCAGCAGTTTAAGCGCCTTACGGGAATGACACCTAAGCAAGTTCGCTAACATTATAAGAATTTGATAAATTGTCATAAGAATCTGAAAGAAGCCGCTCGCTAGAACTGGTTATACTCCAGATAGTTAAGAAAAAATGAGTCGATCGCCAGGTTACAGCCTATAAATAGTTGGGCTAATTTCTTGTTTTAATGATATTCGGATTGGAGAGTGAATAATTATGAGTTCAGATCGACAGTTTCTGCAAAATTTATACGCAGCCTTCAACAAAGGCGATCTTGAAACAATTATCTCGGTGATGCACCCGGACGTGAAATGGGCGAACGGCGTAGCAGGCGGTTTTGTCTACGGACGCGATGCGGTGCGCGAATACTGGACTAATCAATATCAGGTGATTCAAGTGCAGCTTGAAGCCTTAAAATTCGAGACGGACGAAAACAATCGAAATGTCGTTACCGTGCATCAAATCGTCAGAGATTTGCAAGGCAATTTGCTTGTAGATACCACAGTCGAGCAAATCTTTACCATTGAAAATGGTGCGTTGGCATCGCCCCTCTGCAAGAGGATCGTTCTTTATGAAATTGGCGGAACTGAAACAATCCAAGAGATGATTCAAAAGACGAGAACTCCTAACGAGTAATCGGGAATGCGCTTCATAGCCTAACCGATTTGCCGATAGCGATCGACATCCCATCGCTAATATGGTGTAGCTTGGATCGTAAGTCGTGTATTTACTATCCCTGCATTATCCATACCAATGATTAATCTCCCCGTTCACCGCAGCCAGTTAGCCAATGGGATTACCGTGCTGACGATCGCCAATCCCAGTGCCGATATTGTCTCTGGGCGATTTTTTATCCCAGCGGGGAGTCGATGGGAGGCAGAGGAGCAAGCCGGATTAGCCCAATTGCTGACATCCTTACTGACTAAAGGAACAGATCGATTGTCGGCGTTGGAAATTGCCGATCGGATCGAGTCGGTGGGTGCGGGACTAGGTGCCGAAACGACGGCAGATTATCTGAAATTGAGCCTCAAAACTGTCACAGCCGATTTGGCAGATATCTTCAAATTAGCTGGCGAGATCCTTAGAAGTCCCAGTTTTCCCGAAGCTCAAATCGCCCTCGAACGCAAGCAAATTATCCAGGCGATTCGATCGCAAACCGAGCAACCATTTAATAATGCCTATCGGCAGTTGCGAACGCTGTTATATGGCGATCATCCTTACTCGCGATCGAGTCTGGGAACTGCGGAAACACTCGCCCACATTAGCCGCCAGGACTTAGTTAACTACCATCAGCAGCATATTCGACCCGATCGACTAATTATCAGCCTTGCAGGGCGAATTACCCCCGAGGCAGCCCTCGATTTGGTCACTCAAGTATTCGGCGATTGGGAAATACCCGAGAGCGCACCGCCAACCCTAACGACTCACAGTGTCACGACTCAACCCCAATATCAAATCGACTACCAAGCGACTCAACAGGCGATCGTCATCTTAGGTTATCTCGCACCACCGATCCACGATCCCGACTGCATTGCCCTCAAATTAATCGATAGCTATTTGAGCAATGGGATGTCTAGTCGCCTATTTGTAGAGCTGCGAGAAAAGCGGGGACTTGCCTATGATGTCTCGTCCTTTTATCCAACGCGATTGGATACGTCGCATTTTGCCGTCTATATGGGCACCAATCCAATCAATACAGGTATTGCCGTGAGCGGCTTACGCGCCGAAGTCGATCGCTTGTGCATGGAACCGCTCTCGGCCAGCGAACTCCAGACGACTAAGGATAAACTACTCGGGCAATATGCACTGGGCAAACAAACGAACGGACAGTTAGCCCAAACCTATGGCTGGTACGAGCTGTTGGGTTTAAGTACTAATTTTGACGTAGAATTCCACCAGGCAATCGATCGACTCACGTCGCCGGAATTACTCACCGCCGCCGACAAATATCTCAGCCAACCCTATATTTCGATCGTCAGTCCCGAAGAACACGGCACGATCGCGATCGTCAATGACAAGTTATCGATCGTTTAAATTAATTGAGAATTGAGAATTTGTTTTTTAGGGTGGGGCTTAAATCCTCATCTTCAAAACCAAATTAATAATTAACGTCAGTTCGGGTTAAGCGGCGGAGGGTAAAACCCACTCGAATCCAAGAGAAGGCTTCTTAGGTTGGTGGCAATATGCAATCAACCCGCATAAAACGTTAGTACAAAAATTAATAGGACTACGATGGCGAGAATGT
>NZ_JANMZA010000241.1:0-2087 GCF_031382685.1 Chamaesiphon sp. OTE_8_metabat_110
AGAGACAGTTAAGCTGCTCAAAGAATTAAATGCTTTTGACGAGTACGACATTATTTTATTCGATGTACTTGGCGATGTGGTTTGTGGTGGTTTTGCTGCACCTCTAAACTACGCCGACTACTGTTTGATTGTGACTGACAATGGCTTCGATGCTTTATTCGCAGCCAATCGGATTGCGGCATCGGTACGGGAAAAAGCGCGGACGCATCCTTTACGGTTAGCTGGTTTGATTGGCAATCGCACCTCCAAACGCGATTTGATCGATAAATACATCGAAACAGTGCCAATGCCTGTGTTAGAAGTGTTACCGCTGATTGAAGACATTCGTGTTTCTCGCGTCAAAGGTAAGACGCTGTTTGAGATGGCGGAAACGGATAAGTCGTTGGAATATGTCTGCGATTACTATCTAAGTATCGCGGATCAGATACTGGCATTGCCTGAAGGCGTGGTGCCGACGGATGCTCCTGACAGAGAACTGTTTAGTCTGTTGTCTGATTTCTATCTCAATCCGGTTGAGCCAAAGGCTCAGGATGCGAGCGAGAAAGTCGATTTGATGATGGTTTAACTTGTGGGTGGCAGGGATCTACCCACCCCGCCCTACGGGCACCCCTCCGAGGAGGGAATTTCCCACGCCAGGATTTGTAGGGGCGGGTTTATGCTATTAACCTCGAATGTAACGATAACTATCGTACAAACCCGCCCTCACCCACCATCAACCCACAGATCTACATAATTTAAGAACAGAAATCGATAAAAATTCCCCTCCTCGGAGGGGTGGCGCGTAGCGACGGGGTGGGTGCCCCCTCAACCGCAGCCAACCAATTAAAAATTATATTTAAAGGAAAACATATTATGACTGTTGCAGCAGAGCCACAGGCGTTAAATTTTGAATGCGAAACTGGTAATTATCACACCTTCTGTCCGATTAGTTGCGTTGCGTGGCTATACCAAAAAATCGAAGATAGCTTCTTCCTCGTCATCGGTACCAAAACCTGTGGTTACTTCCTCCAAAACGCGATGGGCGTAATGATCTTCGCCGAGCCGCGCTATGCGATGGCTGAATTGGAAGAAGGCGATATCTCCGCCCAGTTGAATGACTATGCCGAACTCAAACGGTTGTGCGAACAAATCAAAAAAGACCGCAACCCCAGCGTAATTGTCTGGATTGGTACCTGTACCACCGAAATTATCAAAATGGACTTGGAAGGCTTGGCTCCACGTCTAGAAGCCGAACTGGGTATTCCGATCGTGACTGCCCGCGCCAATGGGTTAGACTATGCCTTTACCCAAGGTGAAGATACCGTCCTCGCAGCAATGGCGGCGCGGTGTCCTGAGAAGGCTCCTGTGGCTCAGGAAGACAAAGATGAGCGCAACGCCATCTCCAAACTGATGAACTTCGGACGCAAGAAGGAAGATGTCACCATTTCCGACTCAGAATATAAAGATCATCCCCCACTAGTATTATTCGGCTCTTTACCCGATCCTGTTGTCACCAACCTGACACTCGAACTGAAAAAACAAGGGATTAAAGTCTCCGGCTGGCTCCCCGCCAAACGCTTTACCGAACTACCCGTACTCGAAGAAGGGTACTACGTCTGTGGCGTAAATCCCTTCCTCAGTCGCACCGCCACCACACTAATGCGCCGTCGTAAGTGTAAACTAATTGGCGCACCATTCCCGATCGGCCCTGACGGAACCCGCGCCTGGATAGAGAAAATCTGTTCGGTATTTAATATCGAACCCCAAGGCTTAGACGAGCGCGAAGCCCAAATCTGGGAAGGCGTAGAAGAATACGTCAAACTGATTCGCGGTAAATCCGTCTTCTTCATGGGCGACAATCTCCTGGAAGTCTCAATGGCGCGGTTCCTGATTCGCTGTGGAATGACAGTCCAAGAAATCGGCATTCCCTACATGGATAAACGCTACCAAGCAGCCGAACTCGCCCTACTGGAAAAAACCTGTCGGGAAATGAATTCGCCATTACCAACAATCATGGAGAAACCCGACAACTATAATCAGTTGCAACGGATTTATGCCCAGAAGCCCGATTTAGTCATCACCGGAATGGCTCATGCGAATCCGCTCGA
>NZ_JANMZA010000244.1:0-6527 GCF_031382685.1 Chamaesiphon sp. OTE_8_metabat_110
GAACAACTACAGCTTCTGAGGTAGCTTAGCACGATCGCTTGATAATGGCATCCACAAATCGCCATAAATTTTACATTCTTGAGGTAAATTAACTACTCGGATAGATGATATTTTTGGATCGAAGACTACTAGTTTCCATCGGGATTTACTAGCAAAAAGGCAGCTCGATCGCCTGCGGTACGCTCCGCGAACAGCAGCGATCGGACAATGCCACCAAGACAGCGACCGCCTGAATCTGCATCTAAATTTTAACTACGTGGACTGTTTTTAAAGAATTGATACATTTCTGGTAGTCGATTGACGATCGCGGCAGTTTTGAGCCAAAGTTTGTGGGAAACTGCGGGATATCCCGAGACAATTTCACCAGGATCGACGTTGCGATGAATGCCTGTTTTCGATGAAGCAATTGCGCGATCGCCGATGGTGACTTGATTGGCAACGCCGACTTGTCCAGCGAGTAAAACTCCATTGCCAACTTTGACGCCACCAGCTAACCCAACTTGAGCGGCAAGGGCGCAATTAGATCCAATTTGACACCCATGCCCGACATGTACGAGGTTATCTAACTTGGTATCTTTACCGATCCGCGTTTCCCCTACGGCTGGTCGATCGACAGTGCTATTGCAACCGATCTCTACGCCATCCTCTAAGACTGTATAACCAGCCTGTTCCATCTTGAACCAGCCTGTAGCCGTCGGCACAAAGCCAAAGCCCTCTGCGCCGATCGTCGCCCCACTGTGGATGACGCAATTAGCGCCAATCCGTACCCGCTCGTGAATGGTACAGTTAGCATGAAGGATCGTCCGATCGCCAATGCGGACATCGGGATAGATAACGACATTTGGATGGACGATCGCCCCATTGCCGATCGTCACACCAGCTTGGATGACTACATGGGCACCGATCGATACATCCTCGCCCAATGCGACTCCCGGCGCGACGATCGCGCTCGGATGAATCCCCGTCGGAAGCTGGAAGGGCTGATAAAATAACTGGATAACTCGGGCAAATAACAATCGCGGTTCGCTGGCGGCGATCCAGACGATCCCTCGATCGATCGCCTGCGTATGTAGCGACCGATCCATCGGTAAAATCAGGGCACTCGCTGCCGTACTACCGACAAATTTGGCAAACTTATCGCCTTCAATATAAGAAATCGTCCCAGGCGTGGCTGCATCGATCGGAGCTAAGCCAGTTAAAGTGGGGTTGAGATGACTATGGGTATCCAAACTACTTGCTTGGACAGCAGACCCTAGTTTAGTTATCAGTTCGCTAAATTGGATTGTAAATTCGGGAGAGAAGCTCAGCATAGTGTCAGACCAAATCGGACTATTACTTAAAATGTTATTACCATCTGTCGCGATCTCGATCGCAATTAACTACCTAGGACAAAGCCTCAACCCAGACCCCACAACCAGCACCGTCTTGGTAGCCGTCTTCCTCCCTTCAAGCGCGATCGCAATATTTCTCTGGTGGCAAGGTAAGAGGTAATGGGTAAAAGGTAAAAGGTAAGAGGTAACAGGTAAGAGGTAATGGGTAAGAGGTAATGAACGATTCTTAATCTCCCAGTCTCCCAGTCCCCCCAACTCCCAACTCCCAACTCCCATCTCCCATCTCCCAACTCCCCTCCACCCAATTCATGAGAATATGGAGAAGACTAATCTAAATTGAGCTGTGCGTAAAGTTATTATTGCTGGTAATTGGAAAATGTATAAAACTCAGGGTGAAGCCACTGAGTTTTTGACGGAATTTATTCCGCAAATTGATGATGCTCCTGAAGACCGCGAAGTAGTCTTGTGCG
This sequence comes from Chamaesiphon sp. OTE_8_metabat_110, assembly GCF_031382685.1. Taxonomy (NCBI): domain Bacteria; kingdom Bacillati; phylum Cyanobacteriota; class Cyanophyceae; order Gomontiellales; family Chamaesiphonaceae; genus Chamaesiphon; species Chamaesiphon sp. OTE_8_metabat_110. Next base: position 1,802 of record NZ_JANMZA010000244.1, read on the forward strand.
TGCCGTTTACAGATTTGACGATCGTCAACAAAAGTCTACATGGCAACCGGATTCGCTTGGGTGCCCAAAATGTCCATTGGGAAGAATGCGGCGCTTATACAGGTGAGATTTCGGCGAGCATGTTGACCGAAATGGGTGTGAGATATGCGATCGTCGGACATAGCGAACGCCGCCAGTATTTTGGTGAAACTGACGAAACCGTGAATTTACGACTCAAAGCAGCGCAAAAAAGTGGGTTGATTCCGATTTTATGCGTGGGAGAAACCAAGCAACAGCGTGATGCGGGTGAAGCCGAGCGTTTGATTATCCAGCAATTAGATCGGGCACTAGCAGGCATCGATCTCGATCGGTTGGTAATCGCCTACGAGCCGATTTGGGCGATCGGGACTGGCGAAACCTGTGAAGCTACTGAAGCCAATCGAGTTATCGGTTTGATTCGCGATCGCTTAGCCGATCCCCAAGTACCGATTCAATACGGTGGTTCGGTCAAACCGAGCAACATCGACGAAATTATGGCTCAACCCCAAATTGATGGTGTCTTAGTCGGTGGAGCCAGTTTGACGGCTACTGATTTTGCAGGCATTGTCAATTACAAATAATCTAGTCGCAGTTACCAAACTGCCAATTTCTGCTGCTGGCTACCGCATCAAAAATGTCGATCGACAGCCAAATAGTAACCGATCGTTAATTGCTGAGATCGGGGTGCATCTAAAAGCGATCCGATCGACTAAAATAACATAGCGTTAAGTTAAAAAACCATAGGGCAAATGCCTGAAAGAGCTATAAATACGAAAAGTGCCACAGGTTGTCTGCTGTTGCTAATTCCAGCAGCACTAACAATATCTGCGTTGTTTGTGGCGTGGCCGATAATATTGGGTGTAACTCTGGCGATCGCTGGTGGAAATATTTGGCAGAGCTATGAATGGACGAAGACGGCTCGATCGATCGATCCGGTTTTTCAACAATTAATCGTGCAAAATCGCGGCGAAATTTCGGCGCTCGATTTGTCATTGCAGGCAAACGTTTCCGGTAAGGTATCCGATCGGTATCTAGTTGCTAAAGCAAGTGAATTTGGCACTGGTAGGCGCCAACATCCCGATCGAGGACAAGTCTACTATTTTGTAAGTGTTAGTACTCTGGGTCAGATTTTTGATGATAGCGAGAGAGAGCCGCCAGCACTGATGCCAGCGACGACTCCCGTGGCGACTTTCCCGCAGACTGTCGCGCCCGAAGCCGTCCCTGAATTAGCATACTCGGAATATCGGGTAGCACATACAGCTAACTCAGCAATGTCATTCGCGCCGGAGGCAACACTCTCAGCAGCACCCGCAACCGTAACCGATCTGGAGCAAGCGATTCCAGCAATCGATGTTTCCGCAAGTGAATCTACGCCATCGATCGAGCAGATGCCCGTCCCGTCCGCTGAATCTACTGAGTTAGCAGATCTTCCTTCTGTCTTATCTTCTGACTCTCCTGAGTTAGCCCACAAGACATCCGGTGAGACTAGCTTATCGATGGAGATAGAGTCTGCCCCGTTTGTCGCAGTCGAACAGACAGTAACATCACAGCAACCCCAAGTGCTAATTATCCAATCCGAATTAGCTAAGCGGTTGGATGTCCACTCCAGTACGATCTACAAGCGGCGGAGCGAACCAAACTTCACCGACTGGACGCGCAACCGCGATCCGGAAGGGCTGGCTTGGGGATATTCTGAGGCTAACAAAGAATATTATCAGGTAGAGACCTAAATAACTGGCGGGTGGCATCTAAGTTACGGACATCGCCAACGCTGGCACCTGTAGCCTGTAGCCTCATTAGATCGGATTTTCCTTCTGACAAATCAAGCGGAGTCGCCATTAGAAATGTCTGTAATGTTGTTACATCATTACAGACATTTTTGTGAAGATCTATGTGCGAACGATCGCCGCCACTAGATCGACTTTGGCGGCGATTTCGAGGAGTGAAATATCGCTCAAAGCCATTAGAGCAGCCGATTTGCTGCAACTGCCCCCAATCATTGAATCGGACTCACTTCCAAACGTTAACCTGTTGTTAACCTGAAGCAACGTCAGATCGATCTATGCTCGATCGTAGATCGAAAATTTTTAGCTAATTACCTTTGATAAACCTTGGGCTTGAAGCCTGCCAAGATGGCAGACTGCCATCTTGGCAGTAGTCAGGAAGTTAGCTAACTAGACCATCAAAAAAATTGAGGAGATATCATTATGAATAACCACCAAATAGAGCGTTCCAATACTGGCACGGCAACTCTAGGTAGGTCGCGCCATACCATCCAGATTTTAGTGGCATTGACGCTGGGCGTCACTACCGCTGCTTGTACGCCCCAAAGTCCCGATGTAGCTACTCCCCCTACGGGTGGCACTGCATCTCCAGCAGCAGGCAGTGGGGCTGCACCCGCAAGTGGTGGCGGGAGCAGTTCTTTAAGCGGTGCTGGTGCATCCTTTCCGGCTCCTTTATACCAACGGTGGTTCGCTGATTACAATAAAGCTAATCCCAGCACGCAAATCAGTTATCAATCCGTCGGTAGTGGTGCTGGGATCGAGCAATTTTTGGCGGGTACGGTAGATTTTGGCGCGACCGACGCACCATTGAAACCTGAAGAACGGGCTAAATTCAAGGCTAAATATAATGCCGACCCCATTCAGGTACCGATGACTGGCGGTAGCGTCGTATTTGCCTACAATTTAGAGGGAGTCAAAGATTTAAAACTATCGCGGGCAGCCTACTGTGGGATTGCCGCCGGGAAAATTAAGAAGTGGAACGATCCGGCGATCGCCAAAAGCAATCCTGGCGCCAAACTCCCCGACCAAGCAATTCAATTCGTTCACCGTTCTGATGGTAGTGGGACGACGTACCAGTTTACCACTCACCTCAAAGCTGCCTGTGGAGCGACCTGGACTGCTGGTGCCAACAAATCGATCTCGTGGCCTACTGGCACGGGTGCCAAAGGTAATGAAGGTGTTGCTGCCCAGATTCAACAAACTCCCAGTTCGATCGGGTATGTAGAGTATTCCTACGGCAAGCAAACTAATTTAACGATGGCCGCGATCGAAAACAAATCAGGGCAGATCGTCGCGCCATCTCCAGAGTCTGGTGCCGAGGCATTTGTGGGCGAGAAAGTACCTGCCGATCTCGCACTCACAGTAGCAGATTCTGCCAACCCCAAAGCTTACCCGATTTCCGGTCTCACTTGGCTACTACTTTATCCTCAGAAGGATGCTGCCAAGCAAACAGCGCTCAAAAGCGTCATCGATTGGTCGTTGACTACCGGGAAAGCTACAGCCACCGAGCTAGGCTATGTACCGTTAGAGGCGTCACTGGTGGCTAAGGTCAAAGAAGAACTCAACAAAGTTAAATAAACTTGTATGACTGCACAACCTTCAGATCCCAAGGAAACATCGCTCCTCGATGCCTCCACTAGCTACAATCTCGTGCGGTCGATCGACCAAAATTTCCGGCGCTTGACTCTGGGACTAGCCCTCTCGGTCGGGCTGATCTTGATCTGGATTGCCTATTCTCTATTAGTCATCGCCTTACCCGCGATTCAGGCGTTTGGGCTGGGATTTTTATTCGATAGTACTTGGGATCCAGTCAAAAATATTTACGGCGCGTTACCTCACGTCTACGGTACTGTCCTTAGTTCCCTCCTGGCACTGATTTTCGCAGTGCCGCTGGGCGTAGGGGTCGCCATTTTCTTGACTGAAAACTTTCTCAAGCCGAATATTCTCCAGCCGATCGCTTTTGTCATCGAGCTATTAGCAGCCGTGCCGAGTGTGGTCTATGGCTTATGGGGATTATTTGTGTTTCTCCCCGCCATTAAACCGCTGTTGCAAGGACTCAACCGTAATTTTGGCTGGATTCCCTTCTTTTCCACCGAACCAGGTGGTAGACAGCTTTTTGGAGCATCTTTGGTGCTGGCGATCATGATTTTACCGACGATTATTGCCATCTCCCGCGATACCTTGACTTCCCTCCCGCCCAAGCTCCGGCAAGGCGCTTATGGACTAGGGGCGACTCGCTGGGAGACGATTATGAGAGTGCTGCTACCAGCCGCATTGTCGGGAATTATTGGTTCGATCATGTTAGCACTGGGGCGGGCATTGGGCGAAACGATGGCGCTGACGATGTTGGTCGGTAATGCCAATCAGGTGAATGTATCCTGGCTGGCTCCAGCTTCGACACTTTCTTCGCTAATTGCCAACCAGTTTGGTGAAGCTAGCGGTCTGCAAAAGTCATCGCTGTTTTATGAAGCCTTGATTTTGATGGTGTTGACACTGTTAGTCAACGTATTAGCGCAAGCACTAGTCAGTCGCTTTCAGCAGGTTGAGTAGATTTGAGGGTAATCGATCGTTAACAGCTAGAAATTGCCCCGATTCCTAGTACTACCGTATATACATAAGTTTGCTTGACTTCCTTTCTAGATCTAAATCCCCCAACCCCCTTGGAAAGGGGGCTTTCAAAGTCCCCCTTTTCAAGGGGGATTTAGCGGATGCAATCGCGCTGAGGTTTCCTCAGCGTGCGTTGCACCAAGCAGGGGGATTCAGATCTAGAAACGAAGTCAAGCAGACTTGTCGGTACGCGGTAGGGAACCATGACAGAGGGCAAATCGGAACATAGTCAAGATTACATCGATTCTCCGCCGGAATTTATTACTGATGCCGCAGATGTAGATATTCTTCACGAACTCATGCAGCGCGAACCAATT
>NZ_JANMZA010000245.1:0-2289 GCF_031382685.1 Chamaesiphon sp. OTE_8_metabat_110
AGAGACAGTAGAGCAAGGACTACTAGATCTGGCAGAAGTGATCTCTGATGCCGAGCGTGTCAATGAAATGTTTCGCGCCGCTCACTCGATTAAAGGTGGTGCCGCAATGTTGGGTTTTGAAGGTATTCAAGCAACCGCCCATAAATTAGAAGATTGCTTTAAGATTTTACGGGATCAGCCCGTCCCGATCGACCAAAAATTAGAAACCCTATTTCTTGGCGGCTATGATGCGCTCAAGGCACTGGTTGAAGAATTAGCAAACTCGCCAACACTGAGTTTGCGTCCCGAAATCGTTGCGGAAATTCTCACTGGTTCGGCGGCAAATTTTGTGGCGTTGCAAGAATATCTCGAAGAGATGCTCAATACCAATACCCACGATACGATTAGCCGCGAAACCTCAGTCGTAGCAACAGAAGTAAGTATTGGTGGCGGTATAGCCGTGATGGCACCACCCGTAAACATCGTTGCCGTAGTGACTAGTACGCTTCAGCAAATGTTGGCACTATTTAAACAAGGTGACAATCCGGCTAATAGACAACAACTCGCGAGTATCTCTCAATCCTTGACGAAGCTCGAACCCGACGCAGCAAACTGGCAATCGCTAGTCCACGCTACTACCCAAGCGATCGTCAATCCCCACAACACTTATAATGCGGTAGCGCCCCTGATTATCCGCGAGCTAAAACAAGCTGGTGATTTATTGGCAGCACGGCGAGATCGCGAGATCGCGATTTCGGCGAGTCTCCAGCAGGCAACTACTACTGCGGCTCCCGTAGCCCCCGTAGCGTCCACCGCACCAGCAGCTACCCAAATTACCATTCCTGTGGATGTTCGCGGCGCAGCTCAAGGTATCCTCCAAAACTTCAGCCGTCAGCAAGTGACTGAGTTGGTGGTCTTACTGCATCGAGTGATTTCCAATTCTAAGCAAAACTAGTTGCACCCAGATCTGGCGGCACATCTTGCCATCTCCCATCACCAACAGCGCGAATCGCTGCGGTGAGATCGACTTCCTTGGTGTACAGTGCGCGACCGACAATTGCGCCAGTTACACCTAAAGTAGTCAGCGATAGCAAATCGAGCAAATCTCGCAGGGAACTCACGCCGCCAGAGGCAATGACGGGGATCGAGATCGCGCTAGCTAGTTCCCGGAGTGCTGCCAAGTTTGGCCCGGTCAGGGTGCCATCTCGATGGATATCCGTGTAAATAATTGCGGCGGCACCCATGTCTGCCATCCGTTGTGCTAAATCTACCGCCGTTACTTCCGAAGTTTCTAGCCAGCCTTTAGTTGCCACTTTGCCAGCGCGCGCATCGATGCCGATGACGATTTGCTGCGGATATTTTTGACATAAATCTTGGACTAATTCTGGTTGTTCTACCGCTACTGTTCCCAGAATAATCCGATCGACTCCCAAATCCAATAGCTGCCTGACGCTCGCTTCAGTTCGCAGTCCGCCACCGACCTGAATCTGTACTGGTTGAGTCGCAGTTGTTTTGACCATTTCTACAATACTCGCGATCGCGTCTAGATTGACAGGATGCCCAGCTTTAGCCCCATCTAAATCCACTAGATGTAATTTATTGGCACCTTGCACCAGCCAAGAATGCGCCATATCAGTAGGATTATCGTTAAATACCTGCGATCGATCGTAATCACCCTGATACAATCTGACACATTTACCATCTAACAGATCGATCGCGGGAAAAATATCCATAAGTTTTGAGAAGAAATTAGAACATCGCTCGATCGAATTATACAAACAAAGCACGATCGGCAAACGCTATCTGGTAGTTACCACGATCGCATCAAAGCGAGGTATTGCCTACTATAATTAAGCTCCAAGCGAGAGAATTCACACCAGTTTACTACCTCTATCCCCTATCCCATCTTGCTTACCGCCCGATTTAAGATCGGTTTTCCTACCACGATCGAGACTGCCATAGGGGACAATGGAAATGTTCAGATCTTTAAAATCGAACCATGATTGTTTCCAACTGGCGCAAAGCGTTATTACCACTCCTCTTATCGGTAGTCTTACTATTTTCTGCTTGTTCGAGTAAAGAACCATCCAAGTACGCCGCAACTCAAAAAGAAACGTCGGGTAGAAATGCCCCCGCCGCAGTTGCCAAAAATGCCGCAGACGGCGGTCAATTCAATCAATTTTTCCCGGCTGCCGCCAATGGCTATGCCCGCGTCTTTTCTCAAGAGAAAAAAGGCTTTGCCGAAGCAAAACTCAATAAAGCTGGTAAAAATGTCGCCGTCCTGTCGATTAATGACACGATTAGCCTCCC
>NZ_JANMZA010000363.1:0-3198 GCF_031382685.1 Chamaesiphon sp. OTE_8_metabat_110
TGGACTAACCAAAAAATTTTCATTACAATGGTAAATGTGGAGATAAAAGCCATCTATCAAAAGGAGTATTTACTCTGAATGAATGGAATGGTACTTCGCAAGCGAGAGTCACACTGTTCTTTTCGAGCAGTATGCGATTGTAATCCGGCAAAAGTGCTTTATGAGGATTAAAGGGTTGCTATGGTATTAAGTCCAGTGAAGTCTGAGTGGGACAAAGTGAGCTTTGCATCGACACTTTTTCTCTGTCCGATCCTCGACAATCTATTGTCGAAAGTCCCTGGTAAATGGCACGCAGAAATTAGATTAGGACTCCAAGAGGCGTTGGTAAACGCTGCTAAACACGGAAATAACCTCGACCCCCGCAAGCAGGTTATTGTCCGTTTTTGTTTTGAAGAGGGGGCATATTGGTGGATTATCTCAGATGAAGGCGGTGGATTTCAGCCACCCGAACGCAGTCGCCAAGAACAGCCTGTAGATTTATTACCGCAAGTAGAATCAGAGTCAGGGCGCGGCATGTTCCTATTACATCAAATCTTCGATCGAGTAGTATGGAATCGCAAAGGAACAGAAATATCACTATGTAAGCAATTATATTGTCAGCTCGACCGCGAACCAGCATTACTCTAGTCAAGCAGCTTAGACTAAGGCTTTGGCTCAGCTAGTTGGACTGTGGGGAGGCAATCATAGACAGTCGGCAAAATAGATGAAACTATTCTAGATTGAATTTGGCGAAGACTTTTGCATCCAATTATTGATACTTAGACGATGCCGTTAATTCTTCGAGAGATCGAACGAGGTCTTGATGGAGTTTTTTAGCACCAGTTTTACTAGAAAATTGTTGATAGTCGTTTACCTGTAGTGGTTTGCCAAGTTCGATGGTAACGCGATCGCCAAATTTGGGATAGGGATGCTCATAGTCGAGATTAATTGGAATAATCTTGAGGTCTAGATCTGGCTTTAATGATACCGCTTGCGTAGCAATCCGAGTCAACCCTTCCTTAATCGGATGCAACACTCGATCGCGAATGAGATTACCTTCAGGGAAAATTGTGAGCATTTCGCCTTGATGGAGCAACTCGATACTATGACGAATAACGGCTGGACTGGGCTTGGTGGTATCGATCTCAAAGCACCCCAATCTTCGCAAGAACCAGCCTTGAATTCCTTTCATTTCATCTACACTTACCATAATTCTCGAACTTCTACCCGTGACATACGGCCCAATGGCATAGGCAATCAGCAGTGCATCCCATCTTGTCCGATGAGTGGGTGCGAGAATTACAGCACCTGTGTGGGGAGTATATTCTGTGCCTCGGATTTCAATCTCGCGAAAGAAGCCAGGAAGCACGATATATCGACCGAGGGGATGAATAATTTTGGTCAACCACGGCGAGACTCGCGATTGGACGGGTTGACTGGAGTGGAGCGGAGGATTGTCGGATTTAGGATTGGTGAGTTCGGAGCCAGTCATAGCAGTTAAAGGATGCGATCGATTCAGATATTCCTACTTTACCCAAATGGGAGAGCGATCTCGAAAATTTACGTGACAGTTATTTAAGTGCCACAAATTAAGTTGTTAATTTGCCTCTGTGGATTCAAATACCCCGTAGAATAGATAGACACTAACAGAAGCCGTCAAAAGAGAATAGCGCGAAAGTGCAGCCGTTTCTGGGAAGATCGAGTTTAAAAAAAATTTATGTCAGATAACAAACGCAGTCAAGCTATTACTCAGGGCGTACAACGCTCTCCCAACCGGGCGATGCTCAGAGCGGTGGGATTTGGGGATAATGATTTTACCAAGCCGATCGTCGGATTGGCAAATGGTTATAGTACGATTACCCCGTGCAATATGGGAATTAATAAACTCGCACTCCGCGCTGAGGCTGCACTTAGAGCGGCGGGATCGATGCCCCAGATGTTTGGGACGATTACGATCAGCGATGGGATTTCGATGGGTACCGAAGGGATGAAATACTCCTTAGTATCGCGGGAAGTAATTGCCGACTCGATCGAAACTGTCTGTAACGGGCAGAGTTTGGATGCGGTGCTGGCGATCGGTGGATGTGATAAAAATATGCCAGGGGCGATGATTGCGATCGCACGGCTGAATATCCCGTCGATTTTTGTTTATGGGGGGACGATTAAGCCCGGACATCATAATGGAAAGGATCTTACCGTCGTCAGTTCCTTTGAAGCCGTCGGTCAATTTAGCGCGGGTAAAATCGACGAAGCCGAACTCACCGCGATCGAGCAAAAAGCTTGCCCTGGTGCGGGTTCCTGCGGCGGGATGTTTACAGCTAATACCATGTCATCTGCCATTGAAGCAATGGGCATGAGCATTCCCTACTCCTCCACGATGGCGGCTGAAGATGAAGAAAAAGCCATCAGTGCCGAAAAATCTGCTTACGTCCTTGTCGAAGCCGTTAGAAAGCAGATTTTACCCGCCCAAATATTGACCAGGAAAGCCTTTGAAAATGCGATCGCGGTCATCATGGCAGTCGGTGGCTCTACCAATGCCGTCTTGCACCTGCTAGCCATCTCTCGAACGATCGGCGTCCCCTTGTCGATCGATGATTTTGAAGCGATTCGCGGTAAGGTTCCCGTAATTTGCGATCTCAAACCTTCCGGTAAATATGTCGCCACCGATTTACATCAAGCTGGCGGGATTCCCCAAGTGATGAAAATTTTACTAGAGCAGGGCTTACTCCACGGCGACGCGCTCACCATCAGCGGTCAAACCGTCGCCGAAGTCCTCGCCGATGTGCCCAGCACCCCCCGCGCCGACCAGGATGTGATCCGCCAGTGGGACAACCCCATGTACGCGCAAGGACACCTCGCCATCCTTAAAGGCAATCTCGCCACCGAAGGCGCAGTCGCCAAAATTACTGGAGTCAAAAAACCCGTAATTACTGGCCCCGCCCGCGTCTTTGAATCTGAAGAAGATTGTCTAGATGCGATCCTTGCCGGAAAAATTGTCGCGGGAGACATTATCGTCATCCGCTCTGAAGGCCCTAAAGGTGGCCCCGGAATGCGAGAAATGCTCGCCCCTACTTCAGCAATTATCGGTGCTGGCTTGGGCGATAGCGTCGCGCTGATTACCGATGGACGGTTCTCTGGCGGTACCTACGGCATGGTAGTCGGACACGTCGCGCCTGAAGCCTACGTCGGCGGTACGATCGCACTAGTACATGAAGGCGA
>NZ_JANMZA010000365.1:0-3647 GCF_031382685.1 Chamaesiphon sp. OTE_8_metabat_110
ATCGAAACTGGCTTAATTCTCAAATATCTACTAACCAGCCAAAAAGTTCAGCACGTCTTATTGTTAGTACCTGCCAGCGTTCAAAATCAATGGCAACAAGAATTACGCGAAAAATTCAATCTCAATTTCTGGAGCTATAGTCAAGGAGAATTTACAGATCCTCACGGCACAACAATTCCACCTACTAGCAATCCTTGGAATACAACTAATCTCATCCTCGCATCATCTCATCTCATCCGTCGGAGTGACAGAGCAAAAGAATTACTAGCCGCCGAACCTTGGGATTTAGTCATTTTAGATGAAGCCCACCATGCTCGTCGGCGCAGCCCCAACAACGCAAAGATACACCCAATCGACTATTAGAATTACTCCAAAAATTAAAAGAGAGAACACGCTCTCTAATCTTACTTTCTGCTACGCCAATGCAAATAGATCCAGTCGAAATATTCGATCTATTAAACCTACTGAGATTGTCTGGGCATTGGAGTTATAGCGAAAATTTTTGTAATTATTTTGCCACACTCAGCGGAGAAATAGATCGAGATACTTTAAACTTTTGGCAACAGATGTCTACCGATTACTTCAAACGCGGCGGTAAACCTTGCCCTCGATTAAATGCTCACCTAAACCAACAGGATAAATTACTCGCCCATCGCCTCCAAGATACTTGACAAACTGGTAGAAAAAGTATCGATTATAAACAATGTATCCAAGATAAAGAATTTATCGCCGCTTCTCGCCAATATCTCACCACCAATACCCCGCTCAAAGATCTAATGTTCCGACATACCCGCGATACCCTGCGGGAATACTATCTTCATGGTATTCTCGATCGAGACATCCCGACTCGAATTGTCAGTGATAATGCGATCGTACTAGAACCTCTACGAGAAGTAAAACTCTATCAAGTCGTCAGCGATTATGTCCGGCACTTCTATCAACTCGCCCAAAAGGAAAATCGCAAAGCATTGGGCTTCTTGATGACGCTCTACCGCAAACGGCTCACCAGTTCCTTCTACGCTGTCAAAGAATCACTCAAACGTCGATTAGAAGGCATCAGTATTACCCCCGACGATCTCAACGATATCGATGATGCCGATGATAGTATTATTCAAGGCTTGGAATCCTTCTTCGCTCAACCGACAGATCCCAGAGAAATTGCCGAATTAGAAAAAATACTCCGCCAATTTGAGAATACAGGCGAAGATAGTAAACTATCCAATTTTCTCATCATTCTTCGCCAAGAACTCAACCAACGAGAAAGCGCGATCGTCTTTACCCAATATACCGACACGATGGATTATCTCCGCGATAATCTCTATCAAATCTATGGCACTCAGGTAGCTTGCTACTCTGGGCGTGGCGGCGAAATTTATCAAGGAGATAAGTGGGTACAAATATCTAAAGAGAAAATTAAAGCAGCATTTCGCGCAGGTGAAATCAAAGTTTTACTCTGCACCGAATCGGCTTGCGAAGGCTTAAATCTTCAAACCTGTAGCGTACTACTGAATTACGACATGCCGTGGAATCCGCTGCGAGTCGAACAAAGAATCGGGCGGATCGATCGGATCGGACAATTAGCCCCTACAGTGAGGATTCATAACTTTTACGACGATGGCACCGTCGAAGCTAAAGTCTACCGCAAACTCCGCGATCGCATCAATGCCTTCCAATCTGTAGTTGGCAACCTCCAGCCCATCCTCGCCCAAGTCCCCAACTTCATCGAACAAGCCGTCATGAGTGCCGATCCTGCCGAGGAAGGCGTGTTGCTAGCCGAATTCGACAAGATCTTCGACGCACCCCCTTTGCGCCCTGCTGTAGACGATTTAGTCGCAATGGACGTAGTTGCAGATCTAGCTGAAATATCTCAACCCTTACCACCCAGCCCGATTACCTCAGCAGACATCGAACAGTTATTTACCACTTCCACCATTCTCAAATCTCACCAAATTAACTTCGAGTTAATTGGCGAGGGAGTTTGGAACCTATCGATAGACAGCCAAAAATATCGAGTCACCTTCGATCCTACTACAGCCGAAGCGCAAGAAATCAGACTGATGAGTTATGGCGAACCATTATTCGTTGGCATAGCCTACCGGAGGTAATCGCTTACTCAGTATGCTTCAAATCTCTAGCTTGAAGACAACAACTTGTCACGGAGACACTTAATTAGTTTTAATGACAACAATGTGTCGCCGATGACAAACAATCTGTCACTGTACATCTGTTAAAGCATCCACTTGACTCTCTCCATGATGGGCAGTTCTGCTGGCACAACCAGCTCTAGTTACTTTTTCTCAACATAAATTAAAATAACTTTTTTATTCAATAATTTCCTTGCGTCGATCGTATATTTTAAATGTGAGGAGTTTGTGAGTTTGTTGCAATCTAATTTTTATTCAATTTAATAAAATAATGTCTCAAAATCCCTTCAACAGCTAAATGTACGTCTTAAGCTAGAATATTTTTGGCGCTATTTATATATAAAACAATACAAAACTTAGCGTTGTATTTTCTATTTTATTAACACGTTTTTATCTATACCTTTAGAGGGAGTGCTTTGGATATTTAGGTGGTTAACTTGAAGGTATCGATTAATTAAATTTAGAGTTTGATTAATCGATTCAAACCTTACAGGTTGCAACTGATTTTATGAAGAAGCTAATTCTACTGGCACTGGTATGTACGGGATTCGCAGTGACTACGCCCTTTACAGCACAGGCACTAGATTCAGAAAAAATCTCTCAACACTAAAAAGGAGAAATTTATGACCGCTAAAATTCTTGCCTTTGCTGGAAGTGCCCGCAAAGATTCCTTCAATAAAAAGCTAGTAAAAATTGCTGCTGAAGGAGCCAAAGCTGCTGGTGCAGAAGTTACCTATCTAGATTTCCGCGACCTGCCCCTACCACTCTACGATGAAGATCTAGAGACGGCTGAGGGGTTGCCAGAAAATGCTCTCAAGCTCAAGGCAATGATGAAAGCACATCAGGGATTCCTGATTGCCTGCCCAGAATACAACAGTTCAATTACTCCACTCCTAAAAAATGCAATCGATTGGGCATCGCGTCCCGAACCAGGCGAACCATCCTTGGTATGTTTCAAAGACAAGGTTGCCATCTTGATGGGTGCTTCCCCTGGAGCGTTGGGAGGTTTGCGGGGATTGGTTCACGTTCGATCTATTCTTGGCAACATTGGCGTTCTAGTATTGCCAGATCAAAAGGCGATTGGAAATGCTCATCAAGCATTCGATGAGCACGGCCAATTGAAAGATGAATTACAACAGGTAGCGATCGCGCAGCTAGGCAATAAGCTCGTAACCGTGACGAGCTTATTGAACGACTAACTCATCATTGCGAGCCTCAGAATCAGGGGTTTTCAAGGTTTAGCTTAATCAAAAGGAGAGATTCAGATGTCAGAGAAAAATAAAGCAATCTTAGAACAGGGCAACGCAGCTATCGCTGAAGGCAACAATGAAGGACTCTTGTCATGCTGCTCCGACGACACTGAATGGACGTTTGTCGGCGACCAGACCCTTAAAGGCAAAGAAGCCGTTCGCCAATATATGGCAGCGATATACATCGAGCCGCCAAAGTTTACTGTCACTGACTTAATCGCTGAGGGCGATTTCGTCACGGCACTCGGCGACA
>NZ_JANMZA010000432.1:0-11557 GCF_031382685.1 Chamaesiphon sp. OTE_8_metabat_110
CGCGATTGGACATATATCCAGTTGCGGCGATCTCGCGCATATTGGCATCTACCAATGGATAGCCCGTTTTACCTTCCCGCCAGAGGTCGAACCGCTCCCAATCTTGTTTCCAAGTTAGATCGACACCTTGCAGTCCGGTTAATTTAAACATACTCACGCCATGCTTGGCACAAATAAACCGAAAATAATCCCGCCACAACAATTCAAAAATCAGCCAATAAGTCGAATCATTTTCAATTCGCTCATCCTCGTATTTCCTAACTTGCTCGACGATATATCGCGGGGAAATACAGCCCAAAGCCAGCCAAGCCGAAAACTTGGAAGAATAATCAGCACCTAACATCCCATTGCGAGTTTCCTTGTAGATGCGTAACCTGTCATTTTGCCAGATGTACTCATCCAATCTCGCCCTTCCTGCCGTCTCGCCGCCGCGATATGCCAAAACACCCCGCGAGTCAACTGTGGGCGCGTCTAGCCCCAAATCACTCAAGCTGGGTAGCTGTTGCAGTGCTAGATCTGCTGGTAATGCTGGCAAAGTCTTCGGCGTGGGCAAACAAGAGCGAACCGGACTATCTCGCTCGACATCCTTGCGAAATTTGGTAAAGAGTTCGGGGAGATTGGGCAAGCTAAATGGCAGATCCTGAAGGTGATAAAGCGTCAGACCCCAAAAAGCTCGATAGTTAACATTACTCGCTTTGAGGGACGCTTCCAGCGGTTTGGTGACTGCTAATTCTTCGGCGGTAACTTCCTGATGACAGTAGACACCTGTAATCCCTAACTGCGCTACCAATTCGGGGATAATAACTTCCGCCGCGCCGCGCCTAATTACCAAATCGCTCCCGCGAACTTGCAATGAATGCTGTAAATCGGCAAGACTTTCTAGCAAAAACTGCGCTCTAAATGCGCCTGTCTTGGGAAACCCAAACTGTGTCTGTCCAAAATGGCGATCGTCAAAGCAATAAAATGGAATTACGCTCGCACCTTCCTTGAGCGCATGAACCAGTGGCTCGTGGTCGTGCAAGCGTAGATCGTTACGATACCAGATTAAAATCCGTTTGGTAGACATGATGAGTTTAGTTGACAGCTAGCACTGAGCGGCGGCGAAATGTGGACGATTAATTTGTGGCGGTAACGTGCGGGCAGGAATTCGCCCGATCGAGTAGTGTTGAGTGTTAGCCTGCGATCGAGATTCTTACCGCCACAATTTTAAGCTAACACATTCGATCGATAAAAAAGCAGGCTTATCACCTGCCGATCGAGTCTCCAGCCCAGCGGCTGTGCCAATAAATAGCTGCGAGTGTTAGTGCAGCTCGTCCGCTAATTCCTAGTTACCTAACGATAGCGCGCGACTATCGAAAGGTGTGGTGTCGGATGGGATAGAATGAGTATCGGCATATCGCTTCCAGAAATAAGCTAATTCCTTGGCTTGATTCGTCCATTCCGAGTCAATCTGATACATCCGACGCGGACGTCCACGACCTTCAACTTTTTTCCAGTAGCCAACAATCGTCCCGTTAGCTTCCAAAAACTTAATCGCGCTATATAAAACGGTATCCGAGAGCCGATAGGTTGAAGATTCATGCTCCAATCTAGCAATCAGTTCGGTACCATAAGAATCACCCTGGATTAAAATATCGAGAATGTAGCAAACCGCCAACTCCTGATTGAGATACAGTGGTGGTGGATTGCGGAAAAAGCAATAGATATCTTCAAAGTTCATAGCTGTTACCACCTTATAATATTGGTGTTCGATCTAATCCTCATCCAGCTCTAAGGCTAGATGCCGCGTCGATAGCGTCAGCACAGAGGATAGCAAATCGAGATCGGTCGATCGAAAGCAAGACAGGAAAACAATTGCGGCGGGCAACGGGGTTGAAAAATTGTGTGAGCAAATTTTAGCTACTCACTTTTTAGCTTAACTCATCCAATTTACACCCTGGGATAATTATTCGATTTTTTTACTAATTTCTTAATTATTGTTTATGTCAGACCTCGAAATTAATGGCAACGCGTCACAGAATGTCCGGAAAATTGCCGTCCAGCTCCGCAGAGTCGGCTGGGCGGGGTTTTGGCTGCAACTCGTCCTCGCAGTGGTGTCGAGTATCATTTTTCTGTTCTCCCTGCCCTTTGCGAGTAGCGGTGCCAGCAATCCCGGTACGGGTGGCAGTTTGCTGTTTGCTGTCGGTGGGTTGCTGATCCTCTACGCCAGTACTTACTGGTCGTTTAGATATGTGATGACCGCCCGCAAGCTGAGAAATCCCGATCTCCGTCCCAAAAAAGCCGAGACAATCCAAATCGTGCGCTGGGGTTTGCTATGTTCGATCCTGGGGATGGGATCGAGCGTGATGGGTGCCGAATCCATCGGCGGTACTCTCTTGGGTAAGTCGCTCTCTATCGCGATACCAGGGGCGATATTTAGTCCCGATGCGTTGAGTAAAATCATTCAACCTTTGGATATTTTCATCGTGCTGGCAAACACCCACATCATTACCGCTCATTTTATCGGCATTGTCTGCTCGCTATGGTTGCTCGACAGGCTCAATAAACAAGGCTAGTCGCTGGGTAATTACCGATTACTCACAAATTGGGATAGCACCTGATTTAATTTACCGCTCCGATATCCTTCCAAATCCAAAGTCACGTAAACAAATCCGAACGATCGAAATGTTTGGGTCAACTCAATCAAATTTGTACTCGCGACAAATTGCTGAATTAACTCGGCTGGCAACTCGATTTTAGCAGTATCCTCACTCGATCGCACCCGTACATTTTCATAACCCAATCGCCGCAAATAAATCTCTGCTCTGCCCACGCGATTTAACTTCGGAATCGTAATCTCCTCACCATAAGGAAACCGCGAACTCAAACAAGGTTGAGCGGGTTTATTCCAACACTCTAATCCGATCGATCGAGCAATCTCGCGCACTTCCATTTTTGTAATCCCGAGTTCTGCTAATGGCGACCTAGCTCCCCGCTCTTTCGCCGCTTGGATACCAGGACGATAATCTTGTAAGTCGTCAGCATTGACACCATCGACGACATATTGATAACCAAGTTTTAAAGCTAAAGGTTTGAGTGTATCGTGCAATTCGCTTTTGCAAAAATAACACCGATTTACCGGATTTGATGAATAATTAGGATTATCCATCTCGTGAGTTTCGACAATCTCATGAGCGATGCCAATTGATGTTGCTTGTGCGATCGCATCTTCAAGTTCTTCAGGTAATAGAGATGGCGATTTAGCAGTTACAGCCAAGGCTCGATCGCCCAAAACATCGTAAGCAACTTTAGCGACTAAGGTACTATCAATTCCTCCCGAATAAGCAATTAACGCTCGATCCATTCCAATAAATAGATGGCGAAGTCGTTCTATTTTTAGTTCTAACATGCGCTCGAATTAATCTTGCCTAGTGACGATAGCTACCACTGCCAATTATATCAAATCTTTGGGATCGGGCTGCTAATTTCAACCGCCCCAACCATCCCCACCATCGAAATCGATGATGCTGATGCGCGTCTGCGAGTTGTGCTTTTGCCGCTGCTGGTGGAGTTCTTTTTCGGCTCTGATGCGATCGCGCATTTGTTCGTATTCGCGTTCGGCTGCTGCGAGAGCTTGCTTCTTTGATTCAGGTAAAGTCTCGCTATGAATTGGCTCCCGACAGTTGCTACAGTAACCCAGTCGGAGGCTGAGAATCAGTGCCTCGCATTTATCGCATTTGTATGACATACTTCTCACTAACTACTCGACAAGCTATCCGCACTTAGTATACCCAGCCGCTCTCAAATTTAACGATCGTTATGATAACCAATCCTCTGCCCGATCGCGAAGATCTCTCCATCCCCGAAAGCCTGTCTCAACTGGCAATTCAATTGGGACAGCCCCTAGATCGAGCCACAGTCGAGGACATTTACCATCAGGCTCAGGATCTCCTAAGTCACATTTCGCCGACCCCAGTGACGCTGGCGCGCGTCGCCGGAGTGCTATTGGTGTACCAGATCCAAAGTCCAGCAGCCGAAGAATTGCAGTGGTTTAACGCTCAAATCCAGCAATGTGTAGATGAAGAAGAGGTCGAAGAATCGATCGAGTCCCTGCATCGGGTGGATGCTTTGTAGTACGCGATCGATCGCCTCGATCGAATTATTAGTTAATGGCTCAATACAAACACGACAGGTTTTTTAAGTTCTACGTCCAAGCTCTGTACAAGACCAAGGGCGAAACGTTCAAAAATATCCAGGTTAGAAATGATGAGGATCTAGAAATCGATTGTATGTTTGTGACACAGTCCGATAAATTTGGCTGGCAACAGGAAGATTTAGGCTTGTTCGACCGCTTAATGAAACAGCATCCGACGATAATAGTAGAGCATTATAGCGGGTATCTCAACCAGAAGAATCTCAACGTTTCCATCACTAGAAAAAATCTCTACTGGGAACCAAAGGAATCAGAATTAATCGAAGCTGCTCGCGTTGAGTTACAACTGAAAAAATCCGAGCAGTTACCACCGGATGCAAAAGCACAAATTGAAATTCAGAATCCATTTACTTGGATATTAGCAGTAAATTGTGGCGATAAGTTATTGAATTTGTGTGAGGCGAAGCCTTTGAGTGAATATGGCACGGGGGTATATGAGCTGTCAAAGTTCCTGCGGATGGGGATTGTGGTTATCGACAGATTACCCGACGGTGAAGATACGCTGTGGTTGAAGATGTTGGGGGACAAGGATTCGGTGCGGCGGGCGTTTGGGGAAATCGAGCAGTTATCGCCAGAGCGACGGGAGAAGAATGATATAATTAAGACTAGTCTCAAGTATTGTGTCTACCTACGGGGATTACCTGTAGAGAGTTTGACTACCGAGGAGCAAGAGTTTATGAGAACGATGGAACAGGTTGATGCTTGGTTTGATGCTGAGATTGCTGAAGCCGAGCAGAAAGCACAAGAGAGAAAGCAACAAGAGATTGCGCTGAAGATGTTACTTAAAAATATGCCCCTGGCAACAATTGCCGAACTTACTGAATTAAGTATGGAGCAACTACAATTTCTACAATCGCAGCCAAGAAACAACTAAACAATCGCGATTTCTAGCTAATTAGAAGATCGAGCCTAACAGCAAGGAGCGAATTATTGGCTCGATCGATTGTAACTTTCAAACCGATCGCTCGATTTAAGTCGAGTATCATCATTGGGATCGAGTTTAACAGCGCAGTCAAGCGATGAGACTAACTATCATCGGCAGATGTTTTTTATTTTGCTTATTTACATTGCAAATATTTGGGGTCAGTTTATCCGATTGCAATTTTTCTTCTGATAACCGGGAGCGTTGGGAGCCGGATAAATATCGGCTAAGATTGCCTAGTCAAAGCATTTATGACGGTAAGACTCCAGACTCTTGCAAGGCGTGCAGCTTGGCATACACACCATGCTGCTGCACCAGCTCATCGTGTGTCCCCACTTCGACAATGCGACCTCGATCCAAAACCACAATTTTGTCAGCATCTCTGACGGTACTGAGTCGGTGCGCGATGACGAGCATCGTTCTGGTGCCCGAAATCGAGCGCATGGCAAGTTGAATGGCACGTTCTGACTCATAATCGAGACTGGATGTAGCCTCATCAAACACCAACACATTCGGATTGACAATGAGAGCGCGGGCGATTCCCAGCCGCTGCCGCTGTCCCCCCGATAGGCGCACGCCGCGCTCTCCCACCACTGTGGCATACCCCTGGGGTAGCTCGTGGATAAATTCATCGACCCGCGCCATTTGACAGGCTACAGCCACTGCATGGGCATCGGCGGTAGGATTACCATAGCGGAGATTATCCATAATCGTACCGTTGAAGATATCGACCTCCTGATGGACGATCGCCAAGCGCGAACGATATGGGCCGATTGCCAACGATCGGACATCCGTACCATCGATACAAATTCGCCCCTGAGTTGGCTCGAAGTAACGCAGTAATAGTTTCACGAGTGTAGACTTGCCCGAACCAGATTTACCAACCAGCGCGACAGTTTGATACGGCTCGATCGTCAGATTGATATCGTGTAAGATCGGTCGGTCTGGGTCGTAACCGAAACTGAGCCGATCGAACTGGATTTTACCTGTAAAATTAGCTGCCGCCAATCGAGCGACCGAGTGGAGATCGATCGCATCGGTGCCGACTGGCTCGTGCATAAACTCATGGAAACGCAGCATCGAGGCATAGCGGCGGGCTAGAAACTCTGCCAAGATACTCAAGGGTTCTAACTCGGCATAAGCCATGCTAGAGACTGTTAGTAACGTCACAAAATGACCTAAAGACAGTTCGCCGCGCAGGGTGGCGAGGAGGGTCATCACCAGTACGCCAAAGATGCAGCTTTGAACCGTCGTGCGCTGCCACATATTCAAGCGCACGTAACTCCGATGGATGCGGTAAAGTACGACTGTTAACTCTCGGTCTAGACGTTGCCGCTGTCGAGCGAGTTCGTAAGGTTCGGCGGCGAAAGCTTTGACGGTTTTGATATTGGTAATAATTTCGGAGGTACGGCTTTCGGTATTCTCCATGTAGCTATCTAAGAGCGCCTCGCGTTTGATAATGTAGCGCAATCCTTTGAGGCTAAAGCCTAAAATAGCCGTAAATGAGAGGGCAAAGGCGATGCCAATCCGCCACTCCATCAGACAGATCGCGATAAAAATGCCAAATACTCTCACTAACTTGGGAATCAACTGTCCCGCAATTTCTGGATAAGTCCAAGTGTGGTTGGTTAACCCGCGTGCGACCCGTCCGGCAATCCGACCGGGGTTATTTTCATCGTAAAAAGATAGAGGCAAGGTGAGAATTTTTTGAATCGTTAGATCGGCCCGATCGCGCCTTGCTCGCAGCGGGATCGCCCAGTGAAACCAACTGCCAATCCACGGCTGAATCGGCGCACGCACGACAGATACGACAAACACGATCGCCAGCAGGATGATTAATGATAATTCAGTTGATGCTGGCAGATTGAGGCTGGTGGCGACCGCGCCGATGAATGACATCAAAGGTCGATCGAGCGGTTGCTTGGACAAGACATTGAGAATTTGACCGATCGCGTAGGGGACGGTTAAATCCACAACCTCGAACAGACTAGTTGCGGCAATACTAATGAATGCGATCTTCCCGTAACCGCGAAAATACCCAATCATATCCCGATAAGATGCCATGACCTGACTCCTAAAATCTACAGATTAGCGGCCAGCGATTTTGCACCTTAGAGCCTAGAAACAGCAGGCGATACATAATTAAATCGCCCTCACCCCGCCCTCGCCTCCGGCTCTGGCTCCCCTCTGTCTTGTCTTGACGCGCTCGACCTGGAGGGAACCTCCGTGATGAGCGCGTCGCTGATTCGCTGAACCGTCGGGGAACAAAGGCGTGCGCGAATCGCTCCCAAGCTTGGGAGCGGCGTTTTTATGTCTAGGGTTCCCCCCGAATAAAAAAGCGGATTGATTTTCGGTCGGGTTTCCCGACCATGAAAATCAACCAAGCAACGACAAGACAGAGGGGTTGGGGGTGAGGGCAAAGGGCTGGCATTTTACATTTAATTTCGCCTAGCTACTTAGCATACTCAGTTTAAGTGCGATCGAGCGCTATCCACTATTCACTAGCCACTATCCACTCAGTTGTCACGCTTTCTGTGCTAACTTTTTCAACAAACTGGGAATTTGGCCGATCTTTTTGGCAACGGGAATTTTGGCGCGTTTGTAAGTCTCGATCCGTTGTTGGATCGTATCGGCATTGTGAATCGGCTTGGAAAGTGTATGGCTCAGGACGATCGCCGCATCGGTGAGCGGGTGTGGTGTATTGGCATGAATCCCCGCTAAATAGGCAACGACAGGTTTACCCTGTTGTGCCAGCAGATAAGCTGCTGTAGCTGCTTCTGAGTCCCAGCAAATATCGCCGACAAGGACGATCGATTCGGTGAGCGGGTCAGACTGAAGCCACTCCAGCCACAGGCGACAGGAGGAGCCAACCAGCGGATCGCTACCGATATGAATGACGATCGATTGACCTAAGTTTGCCTGATTTAATTCGCTCGCAATTTCAGCAGTTAAGCTCTGATTGCGGCTGATAATTGCCACTTTACCAGGGCTAAATAATTGCGGCTGATAAATACCCAGCAATAATCGATCGGGAATGATAATCCCTGCGCTGCCAGTACCGAGAACCAGTGTATTGGTAATACTCGCTTGCCGTAAGAGTCGAATCATATCCAGCGGCGGTACACCCCTAGTAATCACGATCAGTTGGGGAATCCCGGCGGCAATCGCTTCGAGCGCGGCATCGAGTACCTGATAAGCAGATACAAAAATTAAGCTAGTCTCGATCGGCCCTAATACTGATTGAGCCTGCTCTACCAAGTCAAACATCGGCAAATCGCCCAGCTTTTGCCCTCCCTGTCCCGCACTCACAATCCCCGCGATTTTGGTACCGTAAGTTTGCATCCGACCGATTGCTGCCAGCGCCAGCGGGTTATCGATGCCTTGAATTAAAACGCGGCTATCTAGTTGCAGATCGATGGTCATTTAGATGGGGGATGGTAGATGGGAGATGGGTAAGAGGTAAGAGGTAAGAGGTAAAAGGTAACTGCGAGCGCGATATTCACTCAAACATTTCTTCCTAAAGCCTAAAGCCTAAAGCCTAAAGCCTAATTCACTGTTTTGCAATTGCCAACGTCTGAGCGATCGCCCGATCGAAATTGGTCACGAGTTTAATCGATAATGGCAACAGCCCTGCAAGCCTGTCGCGATCGTGTTCTAATACTCGCCAAATTGTCGTCAGGTGCTGAAAATGGGGAAAATATTGGATGACTTGTTGACAAGCATCGATCTCACTCCCGACAAAATCAATTAATAAAACATTGACAACAGGTGCCTCATCTGGAGGCTGGCTAGTAGTAGCATTTACACCAATGCGATCGAGGGCGATCTGAATTTCTTGAGTACAAGTCGGATCGACGACGATACATTGCGCCACTCGACCGTCACCTTGAGCGATGCCATCCAGCATCGCTAGCGCCAAGCCATTGCCACTACAGAGGATGCTGATATTCCCCGCACTGGTAAATAATGGCGATAGTGTCCCCAATCGATTGCGGGCGACATCGACAACTTGCCACGGCTTGAGATTGGGATGTCTCCCTACAGCATAATGGTTAACACTCACTTTGCCATCAAGTGCCATCACCGCGCCATTGCGATCGATCCCCAAGGGATTGATTTCTACCAAGTCGAGATCTTGCGATCGCATCAAGATATACATCTTCTCGATAATCTCGCTCACCGCCAGCATCAGATCGCCCTGAAGTCCCATTTTGAGCGCCAGCCGCCGCGCGTAAAATGAGGAAAACTCATCGTAGACGACGACTTGCTGAATTTGATTCAAAATGGCATTAATATTCATCCCGCCGTCTGTAGAACCCAGCAGCACCGGACGACAAGCCAATCTGTCGATCACGATCGCCAGATAAAATTCCTGGCTGGTATTGTATTTAGCTTCTGCTAGTAGCACTTTGGGATATTCACCCAAAATCGGCAAATTAAAGATCGTCCGCGCCGCCGCGATCGCATCGATGGTATTCTCCACAAATCTAATCCCGCCAGCCTTCCCCCGATTGCCGACGCTAACTTGCGACTTTAACACGATCGGATAGGGAATCCGCAATGCCTTGAGATCTGTCGGTCGATCGATCCGTTGCGAGGGTAAAACCGGAATTCCGACCTCTCGAAATAATTCTTTAGCTTGGTACTCTAGTAAATCCATGCAGCGGGGGAGAGGGGAGAGGGTAAAGGGTAAAGGGTAAAGGGTAAAAGGTAAAAGGTAAGAGGGATAGCTTGATTATGAGCGGCGATCGGCTAATAATCTCATTAATAATTTAGTACATATTCGCTAGCGATCGCTGCAATTCTATTACTCACATCTTGCCCCAGCGACGCGCGCTCTTCGGCTTTGCCGAGGGTTTAGCGCGTCAAGACAGTATCTAAAAATAGACTTAAAATTTACTTCTATGTACTATCCACTATCCACTATCCACTAAAACACTATTCACTTTGTTTTAAAGCAAGATGTGCGGAAACTAGTCTTTCAGCGGTGGTTCTGCTTTAAGTTCGCCATTAGGGCCGATCGTCACCTTACCACCAATAGCTCTGATTTCGACGATCGCCCGTTTAATCACAAATTCATCGATAGCCGAGCTGAGTACCATATTCCAGGTATCGAACCGTGCTTGTTTACTATCGGGATTACGGGCTAAATAGTTAGCAGTATTTTGGGATAGTCGCGCCACATTTTGGGCTTCACGGTCGGGATGCACTCGCGCCCACGCAGCCGCCGTTGCCATTGAAGTACGAGCATCCTGAACTCTACCTAAAAATAGTAACTCATCGATCGCCTTCATTCGCCAAATATAGTAACTGCGAGCGGGCACATTGGGAGACAATGACTTCAATCCTTGATTCATCAGCGCGACGGCGCGTTCTGGTTGCCCGGAATAGAGGGAACCCGTACTAGAGAGGTAAATATAAGCATACAAAAATCTGGGGTCGCGATCGAGAATCGCTTCAAAATGCTCGATTACTGCTCCATAGCCAGCTTTTTCACGGACTTCAGTATCGCCAAAGTACTGAGCAAAACCCATAAAATGCCAATTGGCAACTACATTATCAAAGCCAAACGTCGGCAATGTTTTGGCGATCGCTAGTTGAGCTTTGAGCTTGGCTTCTTCTTGTTGCAGTACTGGCTTAGTCAAGTTTTTTCGCTGATACTTGAGCACTGCTAATTGAGAGGTTTGCAGATAGATAATGACGGCAAATGCGCCGCAAATACTCGCGACTTGGATGAGGGTAGTCGGTGAGAGCTGGGATAATTTTGCCCTAAATTTATCCCAAACTGAAGTTGGTATAGATACTGACATAGATTTGCTAACTTTGCTCCAAAATGATAGTTAATAGCTGAAAATTGGTAACTTAGATAAATAGCTCTAGTCCGATGACCCTTGTGGTCTTGCCTGCTCGCCGAGACGCCATGCGTAACCGAGAGCCTGCGTGCGCTTACGGCAATCGAGACCCCAGAGCCACACACATCAATTGCCAGGAGTAAAGTTAATTATGGAAAATAGCAAAAAAAGTATTTGGACAAAAGTATTCATAATTAGCTCTGGGATTGCTTTTATGGGTACAAGTTTACTCAGCATCAGCGGAATGATAAGTCAATCGAACCAACCCACCGCCAGTGAAAATGCCGCCCAATCTCAGAATGCCCAACTTCAAGCCGAAGAGAAAGGTTTTGCCGCAGTTTTAAAACGCGAACCCAATATTCAAACCGCACTGCGCGGTTTAGTCCAGATTCGGCTGCGCCAAGGGGATGCCCCCGGTACCAAAGCCGCACTCGAACAACTCGTCAAACTCAATCCCACTAACAAGGAATACAAAGAATTACTCGCGGCTATCGATAAACAGATGGCGGAGCCTAAAAAAGTGGGTACTCTAAAACCAACTGAGCCAAAGCAACCAACTCAACCAGCAAAATAATTACAATTTACTGAGTG
>NZ_JANMZA010000453.1:0-3867 GCF_031382685.1 Chamaesiphon sp. OTE_8_metabat_110
GCGCAGTTGCTGCTTTGAATTCAAGAGAATCCGACCTAATTTTTTAAATCTTAAACATCGATCGACTATTTCTTCGTACCCATTCTCGCAATTCTCCGACCCCGTGTTTTGCCCATCCCCATCCCCACTCCACGCATCAAGCTACTTCCCAATCCACCAGCAGCTCTACCCCCTACCCTACCAGCTCCTCTTGCCGCTCCACGCGCTGGTGCGCTCGTAAGTGAATTCATCGCTCCAGCCAGAGCCAGAGCCGAACCTTGACAATAGAAGAAGGTGAGGAAGGGAGCGTAAATTGCCATTAAAATACCGATCGTAAAAATCCCCAAACTCGCCAGCCCCGTCTGGCTCTGCGCCCAGAGATTCAAATAGACAATGATACCGACGATAATTGCAAAACATAGTTTGGCATTGACTAACAACCAAAAATTACCAAACCAATTTTTAATCGGTGCGGGGTCGAATAATGATAGTGCGATATTAATTGGAAATGTGAAGCCAAATACTAATAATGTCAGTTCTAAAGCAATATAAAAGGCGATCGCCAAGCAGGTAAATATGAGCTGAATTAAACTTTCAAACGCATTAGAAATGGCACTACCCATCGACTTAATCGAGTCCCCGACCTTGCCAATAATATCCCATTTAGCCTTCTCATCGATCGTCCCGTCTGACGTGCCAGATGGTGGCGTTGTGGTATTCGACCCCGAAGTGGCTGAATTACTGGCTGGTTGTACCCCCGCAGCGTTATTGAGATCTATTTGAATCTCAGCTATTTTGGCATTAACTACCGGATCTTGTTCGGGATTGGCAGCCACACTTTGTTTTAAATTGTTTAGGGCTTGCTGAGAACAAGCAGTTTGGGCTGCGGGAGCGCATTTTTTCAACTCGTCTTCAAATTTAACAAAATAAGATTGGGCGAGATTCGTGCCATTGAGACTTCTAGTTGCTTGTAATTTCGAGAAATCGAAGGAAATCCCCTGCATCACCGTATCAGAGATCGAGTTAGTAAAATTCCGCATTCCCAGTACTGTATACATGGCTAACTGTCCGCTATTCCACAGCATTAGTAGTACCAGAATCAATACCATCAGAAAACCGACGACTTTTTCGGCATCTAAAGTTTTAGCTTTAATTTCTAAGAAAAAATAATAGCCGCGATAAATTACACCGATCCCTGCGATCGTCAAAGATACCTGTGCGACCCGTCCAAAGATGCCCATTTGAAAAACATTCGACCAGAATTCTTTGGCGAAGTTTGTGGCTAAAGCAGAACCAGTTGCAGCCGCTTGGCTGAAGTTGGCGGCTGCTAGTAGGTGTGGGTCTAGTAATAGGATATCGGGCATTGTTTTAGAGGTGGGGGAAAGGGTAATGGGGAAAGGGGAAAGGGTAATGGGGATCGACTTTTGACTCGGATATCGATCGATAAACATGTGCTAATAGTGATTTGAGGAGAAAACGGAGGAAAGGATAGATGCTTAGCGTATTCCTCTATCCTTTCCCCACCCTTTCCCCCACTCCCCCTTTAACTCTTACCCTTCGGTTTTACCGCACCCACCATCCCCTGGATGATTGAGTTAGTATTTTGGACTTCATCGGTCAATCGCTGGCTGGCCCGATCTTCGGTTTCTTGGCGGCGAATTCGCGCTGCTGCATCGGTTGATGCTTGCGAAAGTTGGGCGGCACTCAAGGTTCGCTGTTCGGCGGCAATGCGAACGCCTTCGGCATTAATCGCACCTTGTTGTCCGATCTGTTGGCTGATGGTATTCAATTGGTCGAGCGAGTTGTCATAGGTTTGAGCGGCTTGATATTGCATTCCCGCTGCATTCAAGTTCGCGCCTAAGACTCGGCTTTGGAGGGCTGCCTGACCGGAAACACCGTTCGCACTCTCGGCAATTACCTTGCTTGATGTGGCGGAGATTGCATCTAATTGAGTCAGCGATCCGTTGGCGGGATTGGTGTTGACGGCAATTTTTGCTACTGCTTGTTGTGCCTGGATGTTGGTGACAGTACTAGAAATATCGCTAGCTGGCGTGGTGCTGGCGAGTGCGGTATCGATGCTGCCGATATTGGGATTGGTTTGTTTCGACAAAATGGTGGCAGCTTGAGTGGCACCTTGTCCGTAACTATCGGTAATAGTCTTAATTGCCGTCTGTTGAGCCGTCGCCTGAGCGGTGGCAGTATTCGGACTACTATTACCACCAAAGAAACCAACGATCGTCTTGCCAATTCCACCTAATGGGTTATTAGGATCGTTCATCAGGTTGGTGAATGCCGTGCTGGCCATTGTTGTTAAATCGCCAATACCAGCAGCGATTTTTTGTTGCATTACTCCGTTAGCTATCCCACCGACAAATGGGATCTTGTTTAAGGTGGCACTAATTCCTGCCGTTTGTTGGGTTGCTGCCGTGGTGAGTGTTCGATCGCCCGATTGAATCGCGCTAGTTCCAGCATTGGTGACAGTCGTTGTCACAATCCCTTGAGCCGCCGTTCCTACTGTCGTTCCTGCGTCTGGTGGGATGATGCCATTGGTTGGTGGTGTTGTGGTTGCTGTCGGTGCGGTGACTGAGGGGGTGACTGTGGTTGAATTTGGTACGGTTGTCCCGTTTACAATGGTCGTTGTGTTTTGAGGTGGGATGGGAACTTTAATGCCATCGATCTCAACGGTTTGAGTAGTGGTAGTTGTGACGCTACCTGTCGCTGATGCTGCTCGAATGGTGCCCAGTAAGGTTAACCCAAAGATAATTATTGAAAGCAGTCGTTTTTTCATCAATGTTGTGCGAGTTATGCAGGTAGTAATTCTGAAGCATACCGAGCTAATCCAATGATTGGATGCTCGGCTTGCTCCAGCAGTGCTTGACGGCGTTCGACTTCATGGACGTTATTGACAACAGCCGCCAAGGTGCCAGAGCTAGCGTAGATTCTCGCCCAGGTATAACTCCGTCCATCTAACATCAACCAGTTAGAGTAACCCCAACTGCGATTGGGAACGTATGCTTCAGTGAGATTGGGGGCGAGTAGCTCCAGCGGAATCTTCATAACTTCGGAGATCGTATCTACCGATTCCGGTTGGATGCGTCCGACTAACTTGATATCGCAGTTAGCGAGGATTTGTTCGCCGCCAGCGCAGGTTTTAATCGAGTGAACCTCTTGAGCGGCTAGCATTACTCTGATCCCTGCTTTGGCGGCAATTGCCAATAGTCTCCCGATCATCAACGCTAGGGCAGGGAATTTGAGTAGGGCAGCAGCTTCGTCCAAAAATAGTACCGATTTAGGATTGCTGTAAGCGCGGCGGATGGCGGTAGCATAAGCCACTGTTGCGAGTACTGCCATATCTTCTGCATTTGCCACGCCCCGAATTGCCATCACGAATAACTGGGCATCGGTTTTAAAGGTAGAGGGACGACAAAAAGCCTGTCCCGTCCGGCTTTGAGTCCAAGAGCGCAGTTTAGTGACGATATAACTCAAGGCTTTGAGTTGTTCTGGTTCGGTAATATTGACTCGTTCTGGCGAGCAGAAACCGATGAAGTCTTCTAACACTGGGTACTTTTGCCATGCGTCGCTACCAATCCCCCCATTGATGGCTGCAATATACCGCGATTGAATCTCCCTGGCGGCGAGGAATTTGGTCAGAATTAGCGTCAGCAAGGATCTAATTAAGTCCCGCAACATTGGCTCGAAAGCATCAGGATTAGAACCAGTTACCAGCATTTGGAGGATTTCGAGTAACGATTCTTGAGTATCCTTGCGACGATCTTCCCGATCTACTTCAGCTAGGTGCGAAAGATTGGGCACCTCAAAAATATTGCTACATTCCGAACCCACATCGAAGAAAGCTCCACCCAACAGCCGCGCGTAATCGCGGAAAGT
>NZ_JANMZA010000503.1:0-13971 GCF_031382685.1 Chamaesiphon sp. OTE_8_metabat_110
GTAGAGTAATAGGTGCAAACTGACATTTTTTATCCAAGCTGGTGTGAATTTCGGCAATCGCCGTGTATATTTCTTCCAACTTACCTTCAATAGTAAAAAAATTCGCCAAGTGAGTAATGCCATCGACAATACGCCCAAAGACTTATGAAAGTCGTATAGTTCGTTCCGAAAGGGTGCGCCGCGTTCGAGTTGGGACATAATCGTCCCGACGATAAATAGTGGTATATAAATCCCCGCCATCCACCAATGCACCGACATCAAGAGTTTAAAAGCAGAGTTAATGCGCGGTCTTACAACTGGTATATCGGTCATCGCATCGACCTCGATGTAATTGAAGTAATTGAGCTTGCTCAAGTCTAACAAATCGATCGACGGCAATGGATCGATCGGCGATTAACAGTTCAGAGACAAATCAGTGGGTGCCATAATTATTAACTATTAATTATTAATTATTAATTATTAATTAATCAAATCCAGCCACGCAATGTGTAGACAACAATGCCGATATATTCGCGGATTGCTTGAGTGGTGAGGGATAAACAATCTTCACTAGGTAGAAAGCTCAAAATCGTTGCTTCAGCGCGACTATTTGGTTCGTCTATTTCTAGCTGTGAGACTCGATAATCTGTAGGAGCCGCGATCGCATCGATACCGATTCTTTTGAAGATTGCCATCGATCTGGGCATGTGGAGCGCCGATGTTACCAATAAAATTCGTTTAAAATTTCGTTCCTTGAGAATCTGTTGCACGTTAACGGCATTATCGCGGGTGTTAAAGGAGTTGGATTCCGGAATGATATCTGACTTGGGTACGCCCATCGTAATTAGGAGTTTGGTCAAATCCTCCGCTTCGGGAGTTCCACCCCCTTTCCAGGCGATTCTCCCCCCACTGACGATGATTTTCGGTGCTTTACCAGCGCGATATAAAGTCGCACCATACCAAACGCGGTCGCCTGCATCGGCAAAATCGACATCTGGGCGCGGATAGGCTTGCGATCTGGTAGCGCCGCCCAGAATGACGATCGCATCTGCTGTCGGTAGTTCTGTTTTGGGGATATTTCGCCACTCTAGAGATTGCGCCAACCAATTGCTCGTCCAAGCATTACTACTAAGCAATAAGATTGTTAATGCTGCCACCATTGCCGCAGGTGTCCACTTAGAATTTATCCACCACAATCCGATCGCGACGAGTAAGCAGAAACAAGTTGCCCCAAGTGGATAGAAAAATAAAGGTAAAAGTTTTGAGATAAATAAAAACATTTGAATTGATATCGATCGAATGGATATTGTCTAAAACTTAGATGGTGGGCAATGCTATTCTCTATTCCCTATCCCCTATCCCCTACCCCTCAACAATAAGAATTTGACTAGCAGCATGTGTCGCCTTGGCTCTTGCTAACTCAGTAGTTTCGGCTTTGGCTAGTGCGACACCCATGCGGCGATAGGGACGCGAGTCGGGTTTACCAAACAATTTGATATCGACATCTGGCACACTCAGAGCTGATTCTACACCTGAAAAGTAGATTCGATCGGATGTTTTGTCCGCTAAAATTACGGCGCTGGCGGCTGGTTCATATTGAATAATATTGGGAATTGGTAATCCTAATACCGCGCGCAAGTGCAATTCAAATTCATTTAGATTCTGAGAAATTAACGTGACCATCCCCGTATCGTGGGGGCGTGGCGATAGTTCCGAAAATATGACTTCATCGGCGGTAATAAAAAATTCTACGCCAAAAATTCCGGCTCCACCGAGCGCATCGGTTACGGTTGTTGCGATCGCTTGGGCGGCGGCAATTTGGGCGGGACTAATTTCCGCTGGCTGCCAAGATTCTTGATAATCGCCACGTTCTTGACGATGCCCGATCGGTGGACAAAAAATCGTCGGGGCATTCCATTGTTTGATAGTTAATAGGGTAATTTCGATCTCAAAATTGATAAATTCTTCAACGATTACCTTCTGACTGTCGCCTCGGGAACCGTCGATCGCATAATGCCAAGCCGCTTCGATTTCTGCTGCATTATTAACTACCGATTGTCCTTTACCCGAAGAAGACATTACCGGTTTGACGACATTTGGAAAGCCAATTTCGGTGGAGATCGATCGCATTTCATCCAGAGTCGTAGCGTAGGCATATTTAGCCGTCCGCACCCCCAATTCCTGATGAGCGAGTTCGCGAATCCGGTCGCGATTCATCGTGTAGTGAGTCGCCTTAGCGGTGGGAATCACCGTCATCCCGCGTTGCTCGAACTCGGCTAATTTTTCGGTTCTAATTGCTTCAATTTCAGGGATGATGTAGTCGGGTTGATGTTTGGAGACAACGCGTTCGAGATCTTCACCACTCAACATCGAGATAACTTCACACTCATCAGCAACCTGCATAGCTGGAGCGTGTGGATAGCGATCGACTGCGATGACATGATTGCCGAGTCTTTGTGCGGCGATCGTAAATTCTTTACCCAATTCACCCGCTCCCAACAACATCAACTTTTTAGGCAGTTTAATCATTATCCAACTGTAAACATAAGATCTTTAACAGTTTAACAACAATCGCGCCCTTAATCTCCATACTTTGCAACCAAGCCGTAAGCTTGGGACTTAACCATGGGACATTGGCAATAAAAATTAATTATTAATTATTAATTATTAATTACCTCCCTAGCTCCAATTGACGATCGCTTCAATCGCCCATCTCGGGCAACCGCGATGAGTGCTGATAGTTTTTTCACTAATAATATTACCTTGAGGATCGACGATCGTCTCAGTTCTGACGATCGTTTCACCATGTTCGAGATAATTTTCGAGCACGCTCATCGTACTAGCGAGGAGCTGTTGAGATGGCGACATCTCATTATCCATCAGGTTGCCACTCCGCTGTCCGTCATAAAGTAAGGAAGTATCATCAGACTGGCTGAAAACCGAGCTGGGCAAATCGGAACTTGGCGCAGAATTAACATCGCCATCGGGCATCGTCTCGATCGCTAGCTTAGAGATAATCTTACCCAAAATATCGCTATCAGTGCCACCATTAGCCCCATTTTGAGCGCCTAGATCTGCATCGCCGACAACCCCAACATCGCCAACTTTGGCAATCCACGCAATCCGATCTCGCAACGAGAGCGAAATCAAGCCCAACCGCGTCTGGAGATCCAATCGTTCGTCGGTACAGATCATTTGCTGAATCCGGTACCATTTCGATCGAGCCAAAATCAAAATGTCCAATCCTAGCACCGCTGCTGCTGGTTGTTGGCTGTCTTGCCACATTTGCCACAAGCGATCGGCTGGCTCATAATGCAGGGTATAGTGCTCGGGAATGTCATACTTCTGATAGCGCATAAATCCACGTTCGGCAGTCACAGCATCGATCGGAATAAATTGACATTCAGAGATAATTTCTTGAATCGTCTGCGAGTATTTACTATCTTTTTTAACGAGAATGTAATGTAATTTTTTGGCAACTTTATGAATGGCAATCAGCTCGCCGCCCGGTGTTGATAATTGCAGTGAATTATGAGCATAATCGATCCGTAAATTCTGATTGACAACTAGTCGTTTTTTACCTTGAGCAAACCTCCAGATAATAGTTCGATCGTCTAGCTGTCCGCTCGTGTTTTCGCGCTCTTCTAAAAAGCAATCGCGCTCCTGGGCTGGCTGAAATTGGAGATCTTGAGAATCACCTATGAAGGTTGAAGTGTCTGAAAAGTTAGGCTCGCTTGTCATTTGTTTTAGTAATTTGGTTTAGTTGAATAATACTTACCTGCAATATATATCAGATCAAAATAACGGCTTGGTTCGAGATAATACATTTACAACTGGACTGTTTGACTTTCGGCCTTAAACTTTCTAAACAGCCAGAAATATCCCACCATAGCAGCTTCCAATTCGATTACTTCTTGGCGCGGTACCTACCAGAGGCAATCCCGATTTACTAAAGCTAATGCGATGCCAATCGCGTTCTGCTCGGCACTAACCTCTGTAGCTAAATGTGGCGCGCCCATAGATCTAAACTGACTCGATCCCAGCAGGCGCGAGCGCCTCATCAGATTGCACTACTCTAACTATTAGAGTACCCAAAATTGCTGTCACGAATACACCAGCCACTGCTCTAGTTTGACGTCCTTAGCTCTCAATCGTTACAACTACATATACTTCAGATTGGATCGAGATCGATCGCAGCATCATTTGGATCGCGAAAATGTATCAGAATTAATATGTGTTCGACAAGTCTTGGACATAAACTGTACAACATCATGCAAAAATAAAAATTTTAGAACGCATGGTGTGGCTTGATACAGTCGTGTGTCAGCGAGTATAGTAATGCGAAATTATTGCCAACATGAAGAATCTCTTATCTAAAAATCTATTATCCCCGATCTTAATTGCGATCGCTGTCTGGACAGCAGGTCTGTATCCGGCAGAAGCTAGTACTCCAGGTACGAATCCGGCATCCGCAGCTAGCGCCGAAGCTACTGCCGAGCAAATCGAGCAAGCGACCCAAGCCGCTGAAATTAGACCTGGTGACTGGGCTTATCAAACGCTCCAAACTTTGAGTGCTAAATATAGCTGTGGCAACACGCCAACTGGCAATCAAGTTTTATCGCGCGAAGAATTTGCAACTAGCCTCAATGGTTGCGTCCAATCGATCGAGCAATTGGTAGCTAGAAGAAAGCCGCGCAGAGCCATCAAAAAAAGACGAGTAGCCCCAGCGCCGACGATCGAAGCAGCACCTGAAGTTGTCGCACCGCCTCCAGAACCTGCTCCCGCTCCCGTTGCGCCACCAGAGCCAGAGCCAGTAGAAGCCGCAGAGGCAGCAGTTACCCAGCAAGATCTCGACAGACTTAAAGGACTAATTCAATCTTTTAGTGCTGAGCTACAAAGTGTAGATAGTCGTCTTCAGACAGCAGAAGAAAAAGTTACCAAACTCCAAGCCCAAGCTTTCTCCACTACCACCAAGTTAAATGGTGAAGCAATTATTAGTTTGAGCGGCTATGGTGGTAGCGGTACGGTTTTTAGTACAAACGGTGTCCCAAACAGTAGAAATACTACCATCTTGAGCAATCGCGTTCGTCTCAATTTTGATACTAGTTTTACTGGTAAAGACCGTCTGAGAACCAGACTACAGTCCCGCAATACGCCCAGCTTTAACAGTTCGGTGACAGGGACGAATATGACTCGACTGGGTTATGACGGTGATGAAGCCAACACGACCAACGTCTCCCTATTGCAATACAGTCTCCCATTGAGTTCTCAGACTAAAATCATTGTCGAAACTATCGGTAGTGAATTCAACGAAAACATGCCCACCTTTAACCCCATCCTGGCGAGTTCGGGTAGCGGGTCGATTTCGCGTTTCGGTCGTTTTAACCCGATCTACAGACTCAGTGGAGATGGTGCATCCCTAACCATAAATCACAAGTTTGCTGATGGATTAGATCTCGCCGTAGGTTATGCAGTTCCTAACATCAATGCCGCTGCCAATCCTGCTGCGGGTAGTGGCTTGTTTAATGGTTCTAATAGCATTATCAGTCAGTTGAGTTTTGCTCCCAGCAAAGACTTTGGCTTAGGTCTAGCTTATGCTCGTTCTTATAGCTCTGATGGTAACAACATTACTGGAGGAACTGGTAGCAGTGCTGCGAACCGACCATTCGGTTCGACAGCAGCGCCAGTACCAGTATCTGCAAATCATTACTCACTCATGACTAGCTACAAATTAAGTCCCGGTTTTGTACTATCTGGTTGGGCTGGTTTTACAGAGGCTACTCGTGAAATTGGTGGTGGTAATGCCAGTAGTAGCAACTATGCGATTTCACTAGCTTTCCCCGACCTCGGTCAAAAAGGTAACAACTTGGCATTTATTCTCGGGATACCACCCAAACTTAATTCACGTAATGGGGCAGGTTTTACGGCTGCAAATGGTGCGAATATTGTCAACCCTGATACTTCTTATCACATTGAAGCTTTGTACAGAGTGAAATTGAGCGATAATTTAGCAATTACGCCTGGTATATTGTTCATCACCAATCCCGAGCATAATCGTGCTAACCCCACTGAGTATGTGGGTACCGTCAGAACGACCTTCACGTTCTAACTAATTTGGATCAGCGGTCAGAGGGGAGCAAGCCAATTTAGCTTGCTCCTTTTTTGTGGTTGAGTTGTGAGTTTTTGCTGCTGTTGCTGTTGCTGGCTGAATATCTCGATGGTTAGATCGATTGAGCAAAATCCGATCTAGCAAAAATTTATACCCAGTTTTGACAACGCGATCGGTCTGAATTAACCTAGCACTCAGCGCGATCGCAAACTGTCAAATACCATGCAGAAACCAAAAAATTACTACTGTACGATTTGACCTGCTATACTCAATAGCATCAAAAATTTACAGTGTGAGGAAAAGCGCGATCGCATGATGAAATTGTTATCAAAAAATTTACGATCGTCACTCCTAATTGCTCTGGCTGTCTGGATTGCCGGAACATCTCTGGCAGCAGCTAATCCTACTGACAAATCGACAGAGATCAGCCCCCAGAATAACCCTCAGCAGGTCGCGGCTGGCTCCAGCGAGCCTAGTGCCGAACAGATCGACCAAGCGACCCAAGCAACTGAAGTTAAACCGGGAGACTGGGCGTATAAAACACTTCAAGCTTTAGGTAATAAATATAGCTGTAGCAACACCCCCAACGGTACTCAGACCCTATCACGAGAAGAATTTGCCACTAGCCTCAATGGTTGCGTTCAATCGATCGAGCAACTAGTCGCCAGGAGGAAACCGCGTCGAAACATCAAGAAACGCCGACCAGCGGTAGTAGCACCAGCACCAATACCAGAAGCAGCTCCAGAAGTTTTACCACCATCACCAGAACCCGCTCCCGTCGCTCCACCGCCACCAGTAGTACCAGAAGTCTCACAGCAAGATCTCGACCAGCTCAAAGGACTAATTCAATCCTTTAATACCGAGCTACAAGCTGTAGACGCTCGCCTTCAAGTCTTAGATGCCAAAGTCACCAAACTCCAAGCCCAAAGCTTCTCTACTACCACTAAACTAGTTGGTGAAGCGATTTTTGCGGTCACTGGTCTAGCTGGCGGCCCTGCTAGCGCAACCCGCAATACGATCTTTTCCGATCGCGTCCGCCTCAATTTCCGCAGTAGCTTTACTGGTAAAGACTTACTCTTAGTTCGCCTCCAAGCACGTAACAGCAATAGTTTTGCTGGAACTCCTTCCGGTACGAATATGGCGCGGTTAGGCTTTGAAGGTAGTGAAGAAAATGCTAGTACTCTCCACAGATTGCAATACCAATTGCCTCTGGCTGCCAACACTAAAGTGTATGTAGAAGCTGTCGGTAGTGAGTTCAACGATAACTACTACACTTTCAACCCCGAACACCAAGCGGCTGGTACTGGCTCGATCACCCGCTTTGGACGATTCAACCCCATTTATCGCCTCAGCAATGAGGGCGCAGGTATTGGTGTGGATCACAAGTTTAGCCCTGGTGTCGGTCTAGTTGTCAGCTATGCAGTTCCTCGGGTTGTTACTCCAGCAACAGCCGCAGGTGTAACCCCCGCGACATCAGCTACCACAGCCCTAGAAACTGTCAACAATCCGGCAAACGGTAGTGGCTTATTTAATGGCTCTAATGTGCTGTTTTCTCAACTTACTATCAAGCCTTCTGACGATGTGAGCTTAGGATTAATCTATGCTCGCTCTTACAATTCTGCTGGTACAGGAGTTTCTGGTAATAATGGTAGCAACTTCGCAAATAATCCTTTTGGATCGAGTTTTGGCTCGATAGCCCCAACATCAGCCAACCACTATGCATTAGCTGGTAGCGTTAATCTCTCTCCGAATTTGATTTTCTCTGCTTGGGGCGGTTTGAGTCAAGCCAGACGAGAGACTGCCGCAGGCGGTAGTGCTGATATCTGGAACTACGCTGGCACGCTAGCTGTAAAGGATTTTGGTTCCAAGGGTAGTACACTAGGTTTTGTATTAGGGATGCAGCCTAAAGTTACTAGTAATACTGTTGGTACTCGTGTCGATCGAGATACTAGCCTGCACATCGAAGCTTTTTATAAGTATAAAGTTAGCGACAATCTCTACATCACGCCGGGATTGTTGATGCTAACTAATCCCGAACACAATAGTGCCTTGCCTACCGAGTATCTCGGTACGATTCGGACGACATTTGTATTCTAGTCGATCGAGCAAACCAACCGTCAGGGGTACCCACATGGGTACCCTTTCTTGTCTGAGAAATGTAATGTAGCAATCGATCGCGATTTGCGGTTTACTGATAATTAACCACCGATCGCTAAATAAATAATGAAACGCCGGGACATCTTACTTGCCGCTTCTAGTATCGCTACCGCCGCAGTCGTGGCAAATTCCCAACTGAGTACCGCTGCACCAGAAAAGCCCACTGTGGTGACTAAACCAGAACCTATCGGCAAAACGATCGAGATTGCTCAGGGTTTACCCGGTTACTATGTCACACCTACCGGGACGGGTAAATTTCCCGCTGTCATCGTCTTGATGGAAGCTTACGGGCTAAATAACTGGTGTAAGAGTATCTGCAATCGATTGGCACAGTCTGGGTTTGCCGCAATCGCGCCGGACTTTTATCGGGGGACGACTTATGCTTATACCGATACTGCTGGAGCGATAGGCAAGCTCAAAACTCTCAATGATAATGCCATCATGAGCGATGTTGGCAAAAGTATCGATTTCCTAGCTGGCAAAACAGAAGTTAATGCCAATGGCATCGGGGTTATCGGTTTCTGTATGGGTGGTAGATATGCCTTCCTAACTAATGCTACTTATCCCACCAAAATCAAAGCCGCGATCTCTTTCTATGGTGGTGGTATCGACGCCACACCGGGTAATCCACTCGGTCAAAAATCCCTGCTCGATCGCGTCACAGCAATGCAAGCGCCGATAATGTTGATGTATGGTAGCGACGACCAACTCATCGCCGCTGACGAACATGGGCGAGTCTCCACTGCTCTTTCCAAAGCTAAGAAACGCTATATTCTCAATCTCTTTCCCAAAGCTGGACACGGTTTTATGAGCGATAGACGCGATAGTTATGCGCCAGAAGCCGCCACTGAAGCCTGGATGATGACGACTGGATTCTTTAGTCAAAATCTCAAGCCGAAGAAGCGCAAGTAAGCATAGAATCTCGATCTAGACAGTCCGATCTCGCTCTGGTTAGAAAACCAAACCAGAGCGAGTTCATATTCCGGCATTGCTGAATATGATACCAATCGAAATCCCTTGCCCTCACCCCGCCCTCGCCTCCGGCTCTGGCTCCCCTCTCCCAAGCTTGGGAGAGGGGTTAGGGGTGAGGGCAAGATCTATGCTTCATACCCAAATTCAGCAACGCTCCTATCCCCTATCCCCTATTCCCCGATTGATAAACCCGTCAATTTAACCTGCTGTTGTGCTATTGTCAATCCTTGACTCTGAATCAGTACGCCAAACTTACCCAACCCCATCGGATCGATTAATTGGTGTAAATTCTGACGACGCCGGAGTAAGGACTGCACATCGCCGCCACTACTCGAAATTGCCGCAATTCTTTCACCCAAACCCAATGCCATTAAAAACAGCCCCTGCTGACTAAATCCGACTGTTTGCAAGCCCAATAACTCACCTTGATTTTGAAGTGCGGTAAAATCGACATGTGCGGTAAGATCTTGATTGCCGATATTGATATATGGATCGGAATGATAAGCATGTTGGTAGTAGCACTGCAATGTTCCTTGCGATCGCATCGGATTGTAATATCGATCGGCTGTATAACCATAATCGATCGAGATAATATAGCCTTGCTGTAACTTTTTAAAAACTAGTTCCAACCAATCCAAGGCTGCTAAATTGACTTCGGTGCGATAGCGATCGGAATAGCGATCGCTAAGTAAGTTAATCCGATTGAGTTGCCAATATTCCGTTAGTTTAGCTGTCGATAGTTCGGCAATAGTTTCGATAAATACTTGCTCTTTATCGCCGTTATTCACCCAAATTTCTTGCAATTCACCTTCAATAACTGCGACTTGATGTACTGGTAAAGCGTCGATGAGTTCGTTCGATAAAAAGCAACCGTCGATCGATCGATCGGGTATTTCTGTCCATTCACACCAGCGTACAGGTAAATCTTTTAACCTTGTCTGTTGGGC
Organism: Chamaesiphon sp. OTE_8_metabat_110; assembly: GCF_031382685.1. Lineage (NCBI taxonomy): Bacteria > Bacillati > Cyanobacteriota > Cyanophyceae > Gomontiellales > Chamaesiphonaceae > Chamaesiphon > Chamaesiphon sp. OTE_8_metabat_110. The sequence continues at coordinate 10,165 of NZ_JANMZA010000503.1, forward strand.
ATATATCATCGCTGGTGCGGTTTCGATGATGATGTAATCGATCGAGCTAAAGAAGTCTGGATATTCACGCTGCGCGTAATCTAAAATTTGAGCGGCTAATAATCCTTGTCCCGCACCCATTTCGACAATATTGAATAGCTGCGGCTCTCCCAAATTTTGCCAGATTTGATATAGTTGAATGGCTAACATCTCACCAAAATCATCGGCTAAGTGCGGCGAAGTTAAGAAGTCACCCCGTTCGCTAATTCTTTCGGCATTACTTGCATAATAGCCATACTGAGGATGATATAGTACCAAACTCATGTATTCAGCAAAAGTAATCTGTTTTTGTGGTGAATTCTCAATCCGATCGCGGATGACTTCAACTAGCTCTAAACTGTTATCCATATTTAACTAAAACTACTCTCAACTAATCTCTAATATCTAAGCTAATGGAACTTCATCGGACAACGGGTAACTGGCGGTTGGGATTGGGATTATCACTAATTACAGTAGTTTTGTGGGGATTGGTACCAATTGCACTTGCAGTTGTCTTGAAAAAATTAGATCTGTATACTATTAATTGGTTCCGGTTTGCTACTGCCTTTATTCTACTAGGTTGCTATCTGACTAAACAAGGAAATCTACCTCGGATTGCACAATTGAGAGCGGTACCAATCTACTTATTTGCGATCGCCATTTTGGGGTTGATGGGTAATTATATTTTCTTTGTGATGGGGTTGAAATCCACTTCACCTTCCCATGCTGAAGTTTTGATTCAGTTGGCGGGTGTATTTTTGAGCTTGGGTGGGTTATTTATTTTCAAAGAACGTTATACCCGCTATCAATGGATGGGCGTGGGTATTTTAGTAGCTGGATTTATCGGTTTCTTTTACGAACAATTTAAGGTATTGGCAACTGGTAGCGATAGCTATATCAGCGGTAGTATCATGTTAATTATTGCTGGCATTACTTGGGCGATTTACGCATTAATTCAAAAGCAATTACTAACTAGATTGGACTCCACACATATTATGTGGGTTATTTATGGCGCGTGTGGATTGTTATTTTCGATGGTAGCCAAACCTCAAACTCTACTTCAGCTTAACTCGATCGAGTGGATCGCACTGATTTTTTGTGGCTTAAATACAGTGATTGCCTACGGCGCTTTTGCCGAATCCCTGCAACATTTGGAAGCATCTAGAGTCAGTGCCATTCTAGCATTAGCCCCAATTTTTACGATCGTCTCGATGAGTCTGACTGCTTGGCTCGCACCTGGATTAGTCACTCCCGAATATATCACGCCCCTCGGATTATTCGGCGCAATTCTCGTCGTCATTGGCTCAATGTCAATCTCGTTAGGAAGGCTTTAAGTATTAGGCTTTGGGTGTTAGGATTTAGGAATTAGGCTTTAGGTGTAATTATCCTAACGCATAGGCTCTGCGAGTATAGCTAATAATGCACAGTTCGCTACGCGGACTAGCATATTAGTAGCCCGCTGTTTGCTAAATCGACTTCTAACTATCTTCTTCAATATCAATTTCTGCTTTCACACGCTTGGAAAATAACTTGCTGGCATCCCAAGGATATGTCGTAAAATTAGGTAGTATTTCTTGAGCGAAAGCTTCAGCAGCTTTAGAACGATAGCGATTGGGATTGACGATGACAGAGAGGATGCGATCGATTGCTACACCGTCGATATGTGCGCGATGTAACGTCCCATTTTCGACCTCTCTTTCGATCGCCGATGAAGATACGAATGCCGCACCCAAACCCGCTTGGACGGCGTTTTTAATAGCTTCGATCGAATTGAGTTCCATTTCGATCTTGAGCCGATTGGGATCGATGCCACATCTAGTCAAGACTCGATCGATTACTTTGCGAATTGTCGATTGTGAATCTAAGGAAATAAACTGGAGTTTGTAAAGATCCTCTTTAGGGATACTCTTCATGCTCGCAAAACTATGATCGGTTGGTAAAATTAGCGCGAATTCATCTTCGGCGTAGGGCAAAACATCCAGCGAGTCTTGTAATTCGGCGGGAACTTCACCGCCGATAATTGCCAAATCTACCTGTCCATTAGCGACACTCCACGCCGTCCGCCGCGTAGAATGGACGTGTAATTGCACTGAGACATCGGGATATTTTTGCCGAAATACGCCAATCATGCGCGGGAGTAAATAGGTACCCGTAGTTTGCGATGCGCCGACAATGAGGGTACCACCCTGGAGATTTTGAAGATCTTCGATAGCGCGACAGGTTTCTTGACAGAGCGTGATAATTTTTTCGCCATAACTAAGCAGCAAATGTCCTGCTTCAGTCAGTTGCGCTCGTCTCCCACCGCGATCGAATAATGGCACATCTAGTTGACGTTCGAGGTTCTGAACCTGTAAACTGACCGCAGGTTGAGATACATATAAGCTATCAGCAGCACGTTTGAAACTCCCCTCTGCGGCAATTGCCTTGAGAATCCGTAGCTGATCCAGGGTGAAAGGCAGGTCAGACATAGCAGTGAACGTGTAATATTAGTAGCGATAGACTATCGACTCTCATTGACAGTACCACGTACTGTTAGTACTTAGTTCCTGACCGAGACAATTTGGGATTTAAGTATTATCTAGCAGCGATCGACTCTCAATATTTGTTAGTCTTGATGACGCAAAAATGGAATTAGCGATCGGTTGATCTCAGCATACCAGTGTTCTTGAGGATAATGTGCGGCTGTGGGTAAAGTGACTAATTCCCCGCGTTTGAGCGTTTTGACACAGGCTTGTGCTGGCGCGAGATCGAGCCAAGGATCGTTTGTACCCCATAAAATTTGGATCGGGATTTCTAATTTTGGCAGTCCCGTACCGATTTCGGCAAGAGACTGAGCTAATTGGAGATTGCGAATCGTCGCTAGGAGCGATCGACCGGGAGCCGAACTTTTGAGATATGGTTTACGGTAGACTTCGAGATAATTATCTTCGATTACCGCTTTAGATCCAGCCTCCAACAGCCGCTCGACAGAAAGCGGATCTTGAGTGAGCATTTCTCCAGCTACAGGTAAACCTAGCTGCTGAAATTGCCAGGGTAGCTTGATTCCTGGCGCGAGCGGTGCATTTAAAATCGCTAACTTCTCCACGCGCTTGGGATACCGAATCGCATATTGGATACCTACGGTACCTAGAAAGCCCTGGACGACGAGCGAAACTCGGTCGAGACTCAAACTATCCATCATCTGAGCAAACGCGTTAACAAAGGCATCTGGCGTATAAGCAAAGTCCCGTTTCTCGGGCTTGCTAGAATTACCAAAGCCAATCCAATCCGGCGCGATAGTGCGAATGCCCTGCTCGGCTAATGGTGGCATTACTCCCGTCCACGTCAAGCTTTGAGACGGCAATCCATGTAATAGGATTACCGTTTGCTGATTTTCTCCACCGACGGGACTGAGTTCGCCATAGAACCACTCCAAATCGCCGACTTTGAGAGAATTTTTAGTTATTTTAGCCACAGTGAGATTTGAAGATGAGTCCTTCTCAGTCTAGTCGGTGAATAGAGGGTAGAGGGTAGTGAATAGTGGATAGTGGATAGTGGATGGTGGATAGTGGATAGCTTTTACTGCGCGATGGCGTGCCGTAGGCACGGTGTAGATTGTGAGTTATCTTGAATCTTGCCCTAACGGCTCACAGCACAACAGATCTGAGTAACCTAATTTACTCTTAAACACTATTCACTATCCACTATCCACTCTTAACCACTATCCACTAATTTTTTATGTCGATCGCATTTTTTTAAATGCCCAGTAGCCGACTAAGCCAATTAATCCAAATAAAACTAACTTAGAAA